>JBDGQU010000001.1:0-5785 GCA_042218715.1 Bipolaricaulia bacterium
TTTCTCACTTAACTCTTCCCTGTTAATTTAACAAATCAAAACCGCACAATTTTGGTATTAATTCCCGGATATATCGTTTAATAATTTCTTGTGCAGGTCAAATGATGATTTCCCGTAAAGAACCAATCTTACGAGTTCCGGTTGAGGCCGGTCCGTTAGAAAATCTATTATCGTGTCCAGAGCTATTTTCCCCGCTTCTTCCTCGGGATACCCAAAAGCTCCTGTACTAAGTGCCGGAAAAGATACGCTTTCTATTCCGTTTTCCGCGGCGAGTTTCAGACTGTTGCGGTAGGATGCTTCAAGAAGACGCGGGTCTTCCGGGGAGTTGCTGTAGACAGGACCAACCGTATGGATAACGTAACTGGCCGGGAGATCGTAACCTTTTGTAATTTTTGCTTTCCCGGTCTCGCACCCCCCTAATTGTTTGCATTCCTCCCAGAGTTGATCCCCGGCGGCACGGTGAATGGCTCCCGCTACTCCCCCTCCGGGTGCTAATTTTTTGTTAGCGGCATTTACAATCGCTTCCGTTTCCTGGTTCGTTATATCTCCTCGAACCAGTTCGAATGTGGACCCATCTATCGTTCTTGATATCCTGTCGTCAGCGGATTGTGCCATTATTATCTCCCCACCTTTGAATTAGTAGCTATCCCTGCTCCTTTCCTTTAACTCCTTCTCTATCCTCCTCTGTTGGTCCTTTTCCTTGATCTTCTCCCTCTTATCGTATTTCTTCCTTCCTTCCCCCAAACCGAGCTTAACTTTTGCGTAGCCACCTTTGAAATAGATCTCCACTGGAATGAGAGAATACCCTTTTTGTTGTGTCTTTCCTATCAACCTCTTAATCTCGGGTTTCCGCAACAGTAGTTTTCTTTTCCTTTTGGGTTCGTGGTTTTCTCTGTTTCCCTCTTCGTACCGAGCTATATGGACGTTGTGTAGGAAAGCCTCTCCGTCGGTAACTTTTGCGTACCCGTCCTTAAGACTGCATCTCCCGGCCCTGAGGCTTTTCACTTCCGTACCTTTGAGAACTATACCGGCCTCGTAGAATTCCTCGAAATCGAAGTTTCTGTACGCCCGTTTATTTCTCGCTACTGTTTTTCCCATTGGAACTTAACCTCTCGAAATGATTGAAAAGGGTAGCGGCCTCGAAAACTCTTAAGCTCAGCTTTTCCCTGGTACGAGTTTATAAAACTGGAAAACGGTCCTAACCGAACAGGCAGCGTATCATTTAGAAGATCCAATTTAATTGCTACATCTTGTAGAGGCTAAAGATGTATATGCTGCGTGGAACCCGAAAGGACCTAAAATTAGCTCATGAACCCAGAGGAGGTTACCTCCGACTTAACTGGACTCCTCTTCTTCCTCGATTTTTAGTATCTGTTCACCTTTGTAATAACCGCAGCTCCCGCATACGTGGTGAGGGAGTTTTAACTCGTGGCAATGGGGACATTCCGTGGCAGTAGGATCAACTATCGGCTTGTTTCCCGCGTGTCTGGCTCTTTTCTTAGATCTCGATGTCCTGAACTTTGGTACAGCCATATTTCCTCCTCGTGTTCTGTATTCACAAATCTCCCATGATTTTAATGTAGGGTTGCCGGCTTTTCAACTTTCGACCATGAAGGTAATTGGTCCGTCATTTGTTAGCTCTACCTTCATATAACTACCAAACTCACCCGATTCAACGGTTGGTTCAACGGCTTCGTCGAGTCTTTCAACGAAACTTTCGTATAGGTCTCTCGCCTGTTCGTAATCTCCCGCCCGAGAAAAGCCCGGCCGTCGGCCGGAACTAACGTCTCCGTAAAGGGTGAACTGAGATACAACCAGGATCTCTCCTTTAATGTCCTGAATTGAAAGATTCATCTTACCTTCCTCGTCCGGGAAAATCCTGAGGTTGGATACCTTATCAACCATTTCCCTTAGTTGAGTGTCTCCGTCGTCCTGTTTCACGCCGAGAAAAATCAACATCCCGTAATCAATCGAACCTTCGACTTCTTCATTGACGATTACTTTTGCGTTTTCGACTACCTGGATTAAGGATTTCATGCTACCTCCCGCAATGAATGATTGTGGTTGAAGACATGATAGGTTAGCTCTCCCCATGGACTAAGGATTTAGCAATAATATCAGCCAGTCGCAGTGGTTCCGGGGTGGTCGAATGGGTAGCGGTGATAGAGATTGCTCTATTTGCTTCCTCCCTCGTTAGACGCGACTTCTGGTAATAAATTTCGGAGCCCCTTGCGTTCATTTTGGTGATTTCCCCCGCCTTTAGGACCGCTTCCCACCGGCTCTCGAATTCGGGTAACTTTTTTAACCCGGCCCTGAACGAGTCCAGGTCGACCCTTTTCCTCGTTGTTGCTAAAACTGGTAACTCGGTTCTTTCCGCAAGAGCTTCGATATCGATTACGTTGTACCCCCCTAGCGTAATACCGTCCAGCATGATGAGCGAGAGGTCCCTTTTGTGTTTGCTCTCGTTTATCGCCGAGGAGAGGCGGCTCGTTCCTTTTAGCCCGTCTACCTCGACTCCAGTCTTTATGATTCCGTCCAAATGATCTCCGCCCCTGGTGACAGCTCCTATTACCGGAACCTTTTCCTCTTGATTGAATTCAAAAGGTCCGTCATCCCAGCCAATTATTTTGCTTTTTTCTTTTAGAGGCATAAATTAAGCTCTCCCTCAAAAAAGATCAACTAATTTTACCTCAGTTATTTCTTTTTTCCACGAAAGAGGAACTTAATTCACCAAGAATGAGTTCATTTTGCCTCACTTATAATCCACCATACTGGTTGGCTGTCCAGATTTCGCATACGTTAAGGATTTTAAGGTTAGATCAGTTGCCAGGTTAGCGGCAGAGGGCAGATGAGGATCAGATGGATAGCTGCGTCGGTGGTAAAGGTACTGAATTAAGGTGAAGTCAGTTGCCATATAAGCGATGGAAGGTGGGTAATGGGCTGAAAGTGCGGAATATTTCAGTTAATACCCTAAATTTGTTTTAATTGTAAAATATATTTGAGTTAAAACACTAAAGCCGTTAAACTAAGTCAGTCAGTGGTGGAACTTCTAAATTAATTTAACGGATTGGCAGTTAATTTGACTTGAGCCCGAGCTTCCTTTTGAAATGGGCCGAGTTGCAGTTTGGCTGTAAATCTCTGACCGTTTAGGTGTTTATCCAGTTTTGATGATAGGAGGTAGAAATGGAGTCAAGAGCGAAGACCGTCTTTGCAGTTGGTTTAACGGTGGCAATTTTGATGAGCGTCTTTGTCGGTCTAGGCGTTCAGGGCCAGGAAAAAGACGTCTACAAAGTGGGTGTTGATGCCAATTTCCCCCCCTGGACTTACGTTAAAAAAGGCGAGTATAAAGGATTCGACGTCGAAGTTATCAGGGCTATTGCCGAAGTGGAAAACCTAAACATCGAGATAATAGACATGCCCTGGGAGACCATTGTTTCTGCTCTCGGATCGGGAAAGATAGATATCCTGGTAAGCGGACTGTCTATAACCTGTAAGAGGGACAAGGAAATAGATTATTCCAAACCGTACTGGTCAGTTAATCAGGCTGTATTGGTGTCCGGGGATTCCGATCTTAATGCCATTACTGCAATGAGCATGGGACATAAAGTGGGGGCGCAGAGAGGAACAACCGGATACATGTGGGTTAAAGATCACCTGGTTGAGAAAGGCGTAGACGTCAACCTAAAGGCCTACGAAAATTACGTTCTGGCCGTTGAAGATCTGACAACGGGCCGGCTTGACACCGTTCTCGCCGATACTACTACGGCAAAAGAGTTTGTCAAGAAGGGTAGGAACGTCAAGATTGTTGGCACCGTATCTACGGGCGAGCAGTATGCTTACGCCGTGACGGAAGGAGATCCTTATAACCTGCTACCGAAGATAAATGAAGGTATGAAAAAGATCTTTAAATCGGGTAGATGGAGGGAGATATTCCAAAAATACCTGGCGGAGTACGGATACGCTCCCCCAGCAAAGATTCCCATGGAGAGGGAATTGACTTGTAGTGAATAGACAGGAGTAACTAACTTTGATCTTTATACGGGAAGGGTCCCTGGGCCCTTCCCGATTTTATTTAACGGGTAGTTAAATTATGGAAATATTTGGGGTTTTAGCCGGTGAAGCACCTTATCTTTTACGGGGCTTACTCATAACCATAGAGTTGCTCGTGGGTTTGTTGAGTATCGGACTAATAGGGGGGGTGCTTCTTGCGGTACTGGAAATATACGGTGGTACCGTAGTCTCTAAAATAGCTATGCTGATTCAGCGAGGGCTAAGAGCGATTCCCGCCCTCGTACTGTTATTTCTATCCTATTATGCCCTTGATTTTCCACCGCTATTTACCTCAATTTTGGCGCTTGGTATGAGGTCTTCCGCGTATCAGTCTCAAATATTTAGAGGAGCAATTCAGTCAATTAAGTCCGGTCAAATGATGGCTGCCAGATCTATGGGAATGACTCGGATTCAAGGGATTTGGTACGTGGTATTACCGCAGGCGATTCGGTTGGCGATTGGGCCCTGGTCTAACGAATACGCTTCTGAGACAAAAGATACTTCTCTGGCTTACGTGGTCGGTGTCGTGGAAATCATGCGGAGGTCCAGATACATAATTTCGTATACTTTTGGTAATGCACTACTGATATACGGAATCGTGGCCCTGGTTTATCTGGTGCTCACAAGGGCGGGTAACGCACTGCTGTATTGGTTGGAGGAAAGGTTATGGGTTCCCGGATTCGAGCGACGAGGCTAATGAGGCCGGGGGAGTGAACTTGAAAAATATTGTGAGGCCGGAATGACAGAATTGGTAGAGTTTTTCAAGCTTGCCTGGGAGATAGGGCCGAGGTTACTCGATGGTACGGTGGTAACCCTCGAATTGACAGCTATTTGTATCTCTTCGGGGTTTGTTATCGGATTGGCGCTATCTCTGGGAAGAGTTTACGGGAACAAACTGGTTTACGGGCTAACGACTACCTTCGTAGAGCTCGTTCGAGGTACACCGCTGCTTGTCCAGCTTTTCATTATCTATTATGGACTACCGGATGTGGGCATTGTACTAAATCCACTACTTGCGGCGGGTATCGCCCTTGGGATTAATACTTCTGCTTACCAGGCGGAGTACTTTCGAGGAGCTATACAGTCCATTAGTGCGGGTCAGATGACCGCTGCCAGGTCCATCGGGATGGGGAAAGTGGGCGCAATTAAGAGTATAATTCTGCCTCAGGCGTTGAGGCTTGCGATTCCTTCCTGGTCAAACGAACTAATCTATATGCTGAAGTATACTTCTCTTGCCTTTACCGTTGGGGCGCCCGAGTTGATGGCAAAAGCAAAGATAATTGCGGCCCGAAACTTCCGTTACCTGGAAGTTTTTATCATAGTCGCCTTCATTTATATAATCATCGTAACCGGGTTTACCAAGGTCCTGGATATAGTAGAGGAAAGGGTAAAAATTCCAGGGTTAGAAAGCAGTAAGTGAGGTTCCTCTTGAGCTTCGGACCATAGCTTCCTTTATTATTTATCGTAAAACCCTAAATAGCTGATTAGATCGATAGCTGATAAGGGGTTAGAGGTCGTCTAAACAGTAGGCACCCAGGCACCCGGGTTTTCTTTTTTTTAGAGTTCTCAGTCAGAAGTTAGATTGATTTTTCTCCGAACATTATCCCCGGGCCGGGTTCTTTATTGAGACTGAAGAAGGTAGCGAGAGAAAAAACTGATTTATAGTTAAAATTAATTTTAATTAAAAAAAGGAGAGTAGGCGTGAATGTTATCGGATAAAGAAAAGAAGAAGATT
>JBDGQU010000010.1:0-3450 GCA_042218715.1 Bipolaricaulia bacterium
TCAGAGAACCAGTGCCAGCCGAAGGTCGTTCACGTTAGTGCCAGTTTGGCCGGTAATAATCGCACCGTTCATTTCCTTAAGAAGGCGAGAAGAGTCATGATTCCTCAGGAAGGAGTTAATCTCCTCCCCGCTGACTTCTGCTTCTCCGCTCACCAGGCCTCCGGCGATTTCCGTGCTACCATCTTCTCCATCCGAATCAATAGCTCCGAGAACGGAATCCGGTACGCCGATAATTTCTTGGCCGCCCGCCAGGGTGAATTCCTGGTTGGGACCGCCAGTCCCGGAACCATCGGACAGAGTAACTGTGGTTTCTCCCCCGGATAAGAGAAGAGCGGGTCTCGTCAGGGGATGGCCTTCTTCGTAAACGGAACGAGCCATTTGACCGAATAATTGCCCAACTTCTCGACTCTCCCCTTCCAGTCGCGACGAAACAATAAGTGAGTTAATGTCCAGTTCCTCGGCCTTCTCGGCCATAGCGGAAAGCGCTATTTCGTTACTCGCGATAACCTGAGTTCGAATATCGTATCCAGAAAATTCGCCCCTATCTACAGGTTTATCCCGAAGCCGATTACTCCCAATGAACTCCACCAATTGAGCATGTTTCTCAATTAAACTATATTTTTCCATTATCGACAGTGCATCGTCCCCGGTTGACTGTTCAGGAACAGTAGGCCCGGAAGCTATATATCTTAAGTTGTCACCCACCACATCGGATAAAACCAGTGAAAGACCTCTCGCGGGATGTATTGCTCTGGCAAGCCTACCTCCTTTTATCATTGAAAGCTGCTTCCTGACCGTGTTAATTTCTCCAATGGAAGCCCCACTCTCGAGCAAATCTTCAGTCAACCTCTTCAGGTCACTTAGTTCAACTCCCTCCACCGGGGCAGTCATCAATGCCGACCCTCCGCCCGAAATCAATACGATTACCAGATCCCGTTTGCCGGCCTTACCGGCAATTTCGAGTAGCTCCCCTGTAGCCTTTACCCCGGCTAAGTCTGGTACCGGGTGAGATGCTTCCCGTATCCTTACTTTTTCCAGACTTCCCTCCATTCCCCCTCGTTTCGTCACGATCAGCCCTGTATCAATAATAGAATTCAGGACTGACTCGGCTGCTTTTGCCATTCCGAAGGATGCCTTACCTCCGCCAACGACGAGAACTCTATCTATAGCTGTCAGGTCGTACTCATCTTCTCCCGAGAATAGAGAATCACCCTCCACTCGAAGGTAGTCTCTGATTACTTTGCCCGGTAGCGCGGAGTTGATTCCTTCCTCAAACAGATCAACGGCTGCTTTTTTCGGCCTGGTCGGTCCTGACTTCAGTAAGGTCGTTCTATTCTTGATTTTCATATTTAAGGACTCCGGTAGTTATTGTTTCTTTAATTGATAACTAAATTAACTCTCGCCCTCAACTTTTTCGAAGGAAAGGAGGAGGTATCTGCTGGTTCCATCTCCGTCAATGATAGCAATTCGTAAACTCGCAAGATTTCGGCTTTCGTTTCTACCAACCGCCAGCTTCGGTTCAGCCGAACTCGTAGCTCGATTCCAGCGACAGGCAGGGAATCGGGCCTACAAACCCCTCCAGCGCGGATACGGGGAGGCCCAGATTTAACTGGAGGCCGCCTCCCAGCCTAAAACCGCCTATATAATCCAGATACTCCAGTCCACCACCAATCATCAAAAGGAATTCGCTCTCCTTGGCCGACGGCGGTGAGAAAAGTACCTTCGTTTGAATCCCGGGATAGAAGTTCGTGTTTACGAACGCGTAGCGGTAGTAAATCGTTCCCTGATAACCGTAATCTAAGATATTCGAACCGAATAAATCGTGGGGCAAAGCAACGCCTAAGTTGACCCCCGCTTCCCGGTTACCCACTGTCTGGCTCAGGCCAAAATACGGAATAAGGTGCCCGCTGATTTCGACACCCAGGTTAAAATTTGTGCTACCGACTACAGGGGGAGAAATCAGGATAGGAACGGATAAGAAGACTAAAACGAAAACGGAAAGTTTTGATTTATAGTCCAACTTACACCTCCCGAGAAGTCCTGTTTGCCGAAAACTTTCTACCATATTATACTCTATTGCTCCATGTCGTGTCATTTCATTAATGCACCTAATTCGGTACTGGAGGTACGTAATCAATTATCACCGTCTGGTCGGTAAGGATTTTATCTGGGCTTCTCTATTAGGTATCTCACTCCTGATTGCCCTGCCTGGACTCTCACCGGTTTTAGCAGAAGCCGATTCGGGAGAGGGGGACCTTCCTTCCGACCTTACCCTGGTAAAGCAATCACGGTGGCTTATTGCCGAACACGGTAACGAGGTATGGCCTGGATTTGGAGATAACCCGGCGCCGGTCCTGCTCAGATCGGGAGAAAACGACTACCTGCTTGGCCACCCCGATCCTCCGGCAGGGTTCAAGAAAGTAAAGGGTAAACCAAACCTCCACGTAAAGGAAGGCCACCTGCTGTCGCAAACCGTTGCCACCGCCTACCCCGTTAATGGAACGTGGTCGGTTGTTATACCGGTAAGGGAGGAGTTAATTGGATGGGTAAAAAACGAAATGGGGAACTCAACCTTTCAACTCAGCAGGGCGGACTACCTTCAGGCGTTAATTCACGAAAGCTTCCACGCTTACCAGATTGGATCGCTCGGTGGACCGAAGGAGGTTCCTACTTTCGGCTTCTCGGGTTCCTCCCGTGCTCTAGAGAAGCAACTAAGTGACGAAGAGTGGTGGGAAGCCAGAACGAATGAAATCGGGGAGCTTCTAGTCCGCGGGTTAAAAGCGGACGAGTTGAGCGGAGTGAGAAATCTGACAGGTCGGGCTCTAAACCACACCAAGAACGGTTCTAAAAACCTAAACTCGACCGTGCGTTCATTTGAGCATCACCTTCAGTGGCTAGAAGGGACGGCCCGGTACGCAGGGACGAGAACTATAATGGAAGCTTACGGGTACGATCCGGGTTCAGGGGAGGAAATCGAACTTCAATCACCCTCCAGGGCTCGATCGAACCTCTTGAACCAACTAACTTCACCGTTGTCCGGTCCCACGCCGGTACGGGATATGTTGGCCGCAATGGGAGCGGCAAAAGCCATGATACTCGATCGGCTGTATCCCGGCTGGAAAAACGGTTTTTTGTCTGGACTCAGGAGCCTGGACGAACTACTCGAAGTCGGGATTTCCGTTCCCGATCCCCTGACCGACTTTCCCGTAACTGAAGTTAGGTTGAACGAACGAAAACTAACCGTCGCCCTGGCCAATAACTCGAGCCGAAGGGCGCATGGATTAAAGTACGTAACGAATCTCGACCCCCTTTCAGGTATGGTTTTCACCTTCCCGAGGGAAGTAAACACAGGCTTCTGGATGAAGGATACAAAGATATCTCTCCAGATCGGTTTTTTTGATTCGTCCGGTAAGCTGCAGGAAAGCGTGGTACTGGACCCCTGTAACTCTG
>JBDGQU010000100.1:0-1401 GCA_042218715.1 Bipolaricaulia bacterium
ATAATTTCCTCCATCTCCTGAACCTTGTCCTCGGCAAGTGATTCCGGTTCGTGTTCGTTCAGCAGATTATTGGCCCTCTCACGAGCTCGTTCTCTAAGGTCCTTTTCCCCTTCTTTCTTCCAGCTATCGTAACTCCTCCTGTCTAATAACTCGGGTTGATAAAGTTCTTTGAACGTATCCAGCGTCGATTGGTCGGTCAAAAAACCTCCTCCGGGACCGACTCTTTTCAGGGCGTCGATCGCCAGATATTTTTCGTCCAGGTCGATTCCGCGCTGAAGTCTTCGAACGTAACCAATTATTTCGTTACCTATTACCACCGATTCCAGCGAGCCGGTTTGTCCTGATTCTAAATACCCCACGTCGTGGATCAAATCGGCCTCGGTTCGAGCCATCTCTGTGATGGAGATAGATGCTTCCATTGCTTGCTGACCGTCGATTAGCTTGGAATCGCTAAAACCGGCTTCACTAAATACTGGCATTCCCAGATATTTACTGGCCTCGCTCAGAGCTTTATCTATAAGCAGCGCCGCTGGTAACCCGTAGGAAGCTCCAGCAGTCTTCATATCCATAGGTGAAGCTGCCCCCCCTATTATCACTGGAGCTCCAGGCCGCTTTAGCTGAGATATCACAACTCCACTCAACTCTTCAGCCAACGACATCACGACCGTTCCGGCGGGGGTAGCTGGACTCGAGGCTCCGGGCAGCGTACCGGAAGTATAAGTAGCAGGAACTCCGTACTCAGCGGAGAGCAGTAATCGACCAAGTGCATCTTCGGACCCGACCAGAGGGCTCGTTGGCTCGGTATACTGGACAAAAAAAGGTTTGTCTTCCAGCTCTTTTCTTCCACCGGCAATTACGGTGGCCATTTCGAATAACTTTGTCGTATTCCGGTTATCCGCCGACGTAAAGACGAACGGTTTACAGTTATTTACCGTCATCGTTTTGAACTGATAGAGATCGGCCAGCTTGGCCGGAACATCCTGAGGAAGAGCCATACTCATCAGGAAATCCATGTTCGGCAAGGCGTCTACGAGGAGGCTAAAGTTCCTCACGTCCTTTAGCTTGCTCTGCCTCCTTTCACCGGTCTCCAGGTCTATTGTGGTGGGATTGTCCGAACCGGGACCGAAGTAGTTCTCTTCGGTTCCCAGTTCCATAGCAAGTTCTCCGGTTCTATCGTAGATTGGAACATAACTCGGCGCTGACGCTAACGCTTCCTTTACGTGATGAGACTTAAGATAGACCCTCTGCTCTTCTACTTTTGCGCCCGCATCTCTCAGCAAACTCAGAGCCTCGTCCTTCCTTATTTCAACGCCAATTTTCTCCAGTACGTATAGCGATTTATTAAAAATCTTCTTCTTTTCTTTATCCGATAACATTCACGCCTACTCTCCTTTTTTTAAT
>JBDGQU010000101.1:0-1149 GCA_042218715.1 Bipolaricaulia bacterium
ATTGTTTGTTAGTTGCTGTGTCTTTCAAGACTTTTCCTCCTTAGCTTTTACTTGCTCGTCTCTCCAGGCGTCCCATTCTCTCAATTCTTTCTCGAACTTGTAGGGAACCTTTTGCTCAAACCAGTCCTGCTTGGCCGCTTCCTTTGCTTCTGTACAACGCGTCTTTACCCGTTGCAACGGCGAGGTCGGCGTCTCTAGGCTTTGGTTTTCGTCTTCGGGTAGATAGTCGACTAATGCTTCCAGTTCCTCTTGGTCGAGCATCACGGCCACCTCGCCGTCGTTTACGGCCCAATTAATCGTGCGCCGTACCGAGTGGTTTTGGTAGGAAAGGAATTTTAGGGGCTTCAGCAAGCGCCAAAGGCCCAATAGGTGGTCTCGGGTCAGGTACATAATTTCTCCTCCGTTTCTATCACTGTTCCTTTGCCGGCAAACTCCACCGCCATTACTTTAGGCTTATTCTGCGCCAGCTCACCGTCGACTGAATCTAGGTAAACCTCGCCTTCCGAGTATTCCCGCCGGCCTCGAAGGTTGGCGACACAGAAAGCAATGAGGGCGCCGTTGTGGTGCTCCAGTTGGAAAGACCCGTGGGCTAGGCGTTGCATCAATCTTTCTCCAAATCGGCGAGTATTTTTTGCAAGGCCTTTACCATTTTCCCGCTGTTGTTGGCGATTGCGGTAAGCCGTTCCCGCCCCAACCAAAATTCTTTAGTTGATCCCAACAAATCGGCCAAATCTGAGGCAATTTTCTCGTCTACGGGCATCTCCCCAGAAATCAACTGATTAACCGCTTCAGTGGACCAATGAAGCCTTTCAGCAAGGTCTTGGCGGGATAGGTCTTTCTCTTCGAGAAGGTCTCGCACAGTATCGCCAGGCGGAGATACCCAATCGGGGTTGTATTCACCAGTCATTGTTCTTCTTCACCGAATAATCTTTCCTTCTTCATCTACTTTAATGGAAACGGGCAAGTGCGTCTTAGCCGCGATCTGCTGGAGGTTAGGAGATGATTCGCTTAGTCTCGAAGTTGCTGTCCCAATTTGCTTGATATTGGCGTGAATCCTTCCTGTTGCCGGATTAGTATACTTCCGCAGGTCCATCCCTTCCAACTTCTTAAGGCGTCGGTATTCGACAATTTCTTTCAGCACCGGCGTGG
>JBDGQU010000102.1:0-25459 GCA_042218715.1 Bipolaricaulia bacterium
ATTATAAGTTGGTCTCAGGAGAGAGAATCGCATGACTTAGGAACCAATATTATTGAATTGGAATCCCAGAAGCGATATTTTTTATGACAACCGGTTAATTAATTCCAGAAATTACGGACGGTTTTTGATAACGTAATAAGGGTAGAGGAGGATAACTTAGATGACTGGCAGGAGGACGAATATCGTCGCTATTCTACTCCCACTGGCACTGATAACTTTATTTGCTTTTCACGCCGGGGGGCAAGGAAACAAAACGGTCCTCTACTTTTTCAAATCGAAAGGCTGTCCTTACTGCGCAAAAGAGGAGCCCTTCCTTGAGGAACTCGAGAAAAAATACCCCACATTGAAAGTCGTCGAGAAAGAAATTTCGACAAGCAACGAGAACGTAAAGTTATTAAAAAACATGGGTGAGGAATACGGGAAGGAAATAAGAGGTGTACCCGCTACTTTTCTCGGTGAAGACGTTTGGGTTGGTTTTACGAAGAAAATCGGAAGCCAGATAGAGAAAAAAGTAGAATACTGTGTCGAGAATAGATGCATAAATCCCCTGGTGAAATTAAAGGGCGAGGGGTATACCTCAGAAACCGCCGAAAACAAGAAAAAAGAAACCATAAAGGTGCCTTTCTTCGGGACAGTCGACCTCTCTTCTTTGTCCACCTTCATGTCGACAGCCCTAATTGCCTTTGTCGACGGGTTCAATCCCTGCTCCCTGTGGGTGCTCACTTTCTTGCTTGGATTATTGATCTACACGAAATCCAGAAAGAAAATCATAGTCGTCGGGTTAACTTTTCTAGCGGTCACAGCTACCGCCTACGGGTTGTTTATTCTGGGACTATTTAGCGCCTTCCAGTACATAGGTCAATTACTCTGGATCCGAATCCTGGTCGCGGTCATTGCCTTTTCCTTCGGACTGGTAAACGTCAAAGATTACTTCTGGTTCAAAGAAGGAATTTCATTTACCATTCCCGAGAGGCTCAAGCCTCGTATTGCCGATAAATTTCGAAATTTGACTCAGAAAAGCCATTCCCTCCCGGCTCTCGTGGGAGCAACGCTCCTAATAGCCCTTGGAATTACACTTGCTGAACTTCCCTGCACGGCGGGCTTTCCAGTAGTCTGGACGGGAATACTCAATGCCCAGAATGTATCGAGATCAACTTTCGCGATTCTATTTGTCATCTATATGGTTATTTATTTGCTGGACGAACTACTGGTATTTGGTACGGTAAGCATAACTCTACAATCGAGCAAGCTCCAGGAAGAGCACGGTAGAACACTCAAGCTAATCGGGGGCGCATTAATGTTGACACTGGCAGTTAGCTTCCTGGTAGCTCCTGAGCTGATGACCACACTAATGGGCTCATTGAAGGTATTCGGAGCAGCAATTATTGGCTCACTCGCCCTGGTTTTACTCCGGAAGTTTATTTTGCCCCGTATGGAGATAGAAGATTAAGCTCGAGCCCCTCACTAGGACAGAGCTCTTTTTAAAGCATCTAACGGTAAAGCAACGCATTCCTCTCTCATCTTTCCCGGGTTTCCCATGTTATCTATCAGATCTTCCAGAGTCAGTTCCGTGGCTTCGTCGATGGTTAGGCCCCGGATCATTTGCGTCAGTATTGAAGCGGCGCCGACGCTAAGCACGCACCCCTGGCCGTGGAATTTTACGTCGCTAATTTCGTCGCCTCGAAGTTTAAGCTGTAGCGTTATTCGGTCACCACAATTTGGATTCTCCTCTGTTTCGCTGCAATCGGGATCCTGAAGTTTACCCTCGTTATGGGGGTTTTGATAGTGCTTCAATACGCTTTGGTTGTATATGCTCGGTTTATCCTTCAATTTCACCACCCAGGATTTTTTTCGCCTTTTTAAGGGCGTCAATAAACCTATCAATTTCCTCGGAGGCGGTGTAGACGTAAAAACTCGCCCGAGCCGAAGAGCTCAGTTCCATGACTTCGTGAAGCGGCTGTGCGCAATGAAGACCCGCCCTTATTGCTATATTATCGAACGAATCCAGTGCCGTTGAAAGGTCATGCGGGTGAATTCCCTCCACGTTAAACGAAACCAATCCACCTCTGGGTTCACCTTCTTCAGGTCCGTATACCTCTACGTAAGGAATTTTTGATAGTTCGCTCATCGCTTTCGAAGTAAGCGCGTCAAGATGCGCTTCTATGTTCGAGAGTTTCAGGTCCTCCAAATAGTCCAGTGCGGCTTTGAAAGCAATTATCTCAGCAATCGGAGGAGTTCCCGGTTCAAACTTCCGGGGTAACTCGTTCCACTTAACCTCCGTCCGGGTAACGTTCAGAACCATTTCTCCTCCTCCAAACGGAGGAGGCATTCTCCGGAGTAAATCTTCTTTACCGTACAATACCCCCAGACCGGTCGGACCGAGCATCTTGTGAGCGGAGAAAGTCAAGAAATCGACGTCGTATTCCGAAACGTCAAACCGCCTGTGGGGTAGCCACTGCGCTCCGTCCACAACGACCAGGGCGTCCTTCTCGTGAGCGAGACCGGTCAGCTTTTTTATCGGGTTAACAGTTCCCACGACGTTCGAAATACCGGGGAAGGCTACTGCCACCGTATCCGAGCTAAGCTTTTTCCTGTAATCTCTCATGTCCAGAGTACCCTCTTTGGTCACTTTTACGTAGTCCAGTTGAAGCTTTTCAGAATCCTCAACCATAATTTTCCAGGGCAGGATATTACTGTGGTGATCCATTTCCGTTACTAGTATGTTCCCTTCTTCCTCTTGCCAACGGTGGAGTGAATAAGCAAGTATATTTATTCCCTGGGTGCAGTTTCCGGTAAAAATAATTTCCCTGGAGGAATTCGCTCCGATAAAATTTGCAACCCTGGTCCGCGAGCTTTCAAATTTCTCGGTTGCCTCGTCTGCCAGGTTATATATACCCCTGTGGACGCTCGTCCCGAGTTTTTCGTAGTATTCCCTTAGACCCCGAACAACGGGGTCGGGGGTAAGAGTAGTAGCTGCATTATCCAGATAGATTACTTCCCGGTTCCTAAGCACCGGAAAATCCTTTTTAATAGATTCTACACTAAACATATTAACTCAGTAGAGCAATTCTCTCCCTGAAACTAATTTCTACACCAGAATACGAAAATATTCACCCTATTGGACTCAGTTTTTTCCACAATCGTAGTTAATATTTAGGCTGTTATTCCCCCTCCCCCGCTTGCCTGGCAACTAATCTAACCTTAAAAAGCTGAAAATACACGAAATACCTGGAGTCTTCTTAACCCAGGGCCACGTCAAGGATCATCATTACCGTAAACCCGACCATCGCACCCATGGTAGCTATGTCTGCATTGCCCTCTACCTGTGCTTCGGGTATCAACTCTTCCACTACGACGAATATCATAGCTCCAGCGGCAAAAGCCAGCGCGTAAGGCAACATCGGCCTCACCACTATAACGGCTATTGCCCCCAGAAAGCCCGACACAGGCTCGACTACACCGGAAAGTTGACCGTACCAGAAACTACGACGCCGAGAAAACCCTTCTCTTCGGAGGGGGACTGACACCGAAGTTCCTTCCGGAAAATTCTGAATACCAATGCCCAGGGCAAGAGCCGCGGCACCGCCGAAAGTGGCAGTTGGAATGTCGGCCGCCAGCGAACCAAAGGCGACACCCACCGCCAGTCCTTCCGGAATATTGTGGAGGGTTATAGCCAGAATCAGCAGCACGCTCCTCCGCAAACTCGTACTGACCCCCTCCGCTTCCTCCTCCGGAAAACCAATGTGAAGGTGGGGTAGGTACCTATCAACGACTCTAAGAAATAGTCCCCCGAGCAGAAACCCACATGCCGCAGGGACATAAGCAGGAACTTTCAAATCAGCCGCCATATCGATCGCGGGAGCGAGAAGCGACCAGTAACTGGCGGCAATCATAACCCCTGCCGCGAACCCGAGCATAAAATCAAGGACCTTCCGATTTACAGTTCTAAAGAAAAAAACCAACCCGGCTCCCGCGGCGGTCAGAAACCAGGTAAACCCGGTAGCAATTAAAGCTTGATAAACCGGCCTAATTGCTTTAAACCACTCCAGCACAGTTATATTGACCTCCTTGCCTCAGGGTACGCCAACACACCTCACCGAGGCGCGGAACTTCCCCCGGGAGTTACCTTAACTTAATCCGACTAACCCCCGCCAATACTTTTTTCGAGGATTTCCACAACTTCGCTCCCCGCTGGACCCCCAATACCAACTATCCCGTTCTTCATCCTCTTTAGATCCAGGTTATATTTTAGCCTTTCTCCATTCAAATCAAATGCCTCGCCGCCGGCTTCCTCCAGAATAATTTGCGGAGCACAACAATCCCATATTCCCAGACGATCGGTAGTATAATATACTAAATCGGCTCCTCCCTCGGCAATAGTACAGAATTTTATCCCGAGGCTCCCCATCCGGGTAATATCATCTACGCCCAGCTTTTCCGCTATCGCCTCGTCCCTGCTACTGAAGTGATTTCGGCTAGCGATCAACACGTAATCCTCCAGTTTCGCCTTCCCGGCCACCTGGATGCTCGTTTCCTCTCCTTTATCGATCAGATAAGCTCCTTCTCCCTCAGCCGCGTACCACAGTTTATCGGTGGCCGGAGCAAACACGATCCCCATTGTTGGTCTGCCCTCGACCAACAAGCCAACCATTATTGAAAACTCCCCTGTCTTATCGATAAAATCCTGAGTTCCGTCGAGAGGGTCCACGATCCAGTACCGGTCATCGCTATTACCGGGAATCAACCCTGCTTCCTCGGCAATTATCCCGGGATCAGTATCCCTCAAGCCGTCAATTAAAATCTCTTCCGAAGCAATGTCCGCCTCTGTCACTGGGCTATCGTCTTTTTTTGCCTCAATAGAATAATCGCTTTCGTAGTATTTCAACGTTTTTGAGCCCGCTCGCCTGGTGAGATTTATTATTTTTTCGATATAATCACTTTCTTTTAGCAAACTCCAACTCCTCCCCTTGGTTATCCCGTCGTTATACATTGTCCGCTAACGATAAAAGATTATATTGCCCAGCCCGCCAATACAACCACCAAACCAGCTTCATACGATTCGGGAGGCCAATTTTCGCGCTTCCGAAGTTCGATCGAGAGGATTAAATGCTAGTAGTTAATGTTGATATAGCCAATTTCAGCAGACATAATCTTATCGGCGATCTAACCAGAGGAGGGACAATGAAACCAATTGTAGCTTGCGGCACAACAGAAGGCGAAAATTTATTTGAACGGGCCTTTGGAGATGCACCGTATTTTCATCTTTACGAAATAAACGTAGAAGGGTTTGAATTTATCGAAGAAATAGAAAATATCTATCGGGAAGAAGACGAAAACCAAGAATCCGAAAATAAACTAAAGGCCAAAAACATTTCCTCGCTCCTAAAGGCAAAATCAGCCAACGTTTTGCTTGCCCATCAGATGGGGCCATTCATTGCCAATATTAACAAGGATTTCGTCCAAATAATATCGAAGGAGAAAAAGATAGAACCAGCGCTCCAGTCGGTGAGAGAAAGACTTCACCTTGTAGAACGAGAGTGGAGAAAAGGAGAAAACCGAGAATACCTGGTATTAGAGGAGACTTAACCGAAACTCGGGAGGAGTAGTTGACCAAGACTTTAATTATAGGAAACGGTGTTGCCGGTGATTCGGCGGCGAGGATAGTTTCCCGTAAGCGCGAAGATCGGGAGATAAAAATCTTCACCGGGGAAAAATATCCCTTTTATCAGCGCACCAGGTTAGGAGAAGTACTCAGTGGTGATACAACCGCTGAAGACTTAATTTTACACGATACAGGGTGGTACAGAAATCACGATATAGATTTACACCTTGAGACCTGGGTCAAGAAAATTTCACCGGACAAAAAGTTCGTAAAAACGAAAACCGGGAACAAGTATTCCTACGACAAGCTATTACTTGCACCCGGAGCCAAGCCCGCTATACCACCAATCGAAGGCCTGGACAAAGAGAATGTTTTTGCCCTTCGAACGCTTAATGACGTTCAGAAAATAGTTTCTCGGTTGTCGGAAGTGGAAGAAGCATTGGTCATTGGGGGCGGTCTTCTCGGACTGGAATCCGCCTATGCGCTTAATAAACGTGGTCTAACCGTAAAAGTCGTAGAAGCTCTGCCACTAATTATGGGGAAACAACTTGACAAGGTAGGTTCTCGGTACGTTAAATCCAGGCTGGAAGACACCGGGATTGAGTTCAAACTCGAAACAAAAGTAAAAAAACTCGCAGGAGAGGACTCAATTTCCTCCGCCGTTCTCAGTAGCGGGGAGTCAATCGCAACCGATCTTGCAATTATTTCCGCCGGGATAACTCCAAGAACTAAATTGGCCGAATCAGCTGGCCTTGAAACTTCGCGAGGAATACTTGTGGACAAACATCTCAGAACGTCCCGGCCCGAAATCTTTGCCGCGGGCGATGCAATAGAACTAGGTGGTAACTGCTACGGGATATGGCCACCGGCACTGGAGCAAGGAAAAATAGCCGGCAACAACCTAATTGGCGAGGAAGAAGAATACAACGGAAGCCTCAGCTATTACAAGCTTAAGGTAGCTAACATAGATTTGATCTCCGCGGGTAACCGGGACAAGTCAAGGGCCGACAAAGTCCTGGCGCAGGAAGATGAAACCAACCAAACGTACAAGAAATTCTTTTTGAACGAAAGCAATGAACTAATAGGGGCAATATTGGTGGGAGATAAGGCCTGTTATCCGATCGTACTAAACGGATTGCGAAATAGGGCCGATTTCGACGAGATAAACGACAACAACCGATTAATGGACTGACGGATTCATAAAGGTGATACAATGAATTCTCGAAAAAAAATATCGAGGAGAGCCCGTGGTTTCCCGGAATCTCCAATAAGAAAATTGAATCCTCTGGCGGACCGAGCAAAAGCCGAGGGTGCGAAAATATATCACGTAAATATCGGCCAGCCCGACATAGCTACGCCAAAACAGTTCATGGACGGTATCAGAGAGGCCAATCTAGACGTTCTCAGTTACAGCCCTTCCAGGGGCATCAAGAGGGTACTCGAGAGCCTGGTCGATTATTATAACGATCAGGGAATTAGCATAAACGAGGAAGAATTAATGATCACAACCGGGGGAAGTGAGGCAGGGCTATTCGCTTTTTATACTGTTCTCGAGCCGGGATCGGAAGTTCTAATTCCCGAACCCTTTTATACCAACTACAGGGGTTTTGCCAGAATGGTCGGGGTTGAGGTAAAACCTATACCCACCAAGCGCGAGAACAACTTTGCTCTCCCCGACAAAGAAAGCATAGAAGATTTGATTAACGAGAAGACGGGAGCTTTACTGTTAACCAATCCGAGCAATCCCACAGGCAGGGTCTACACCGAGCGAGAAACAGAAATGGTAAGAAACCTGGCCCTGGAAAACGATTTGTTCCTCATTTCTGACGAAGTCTACCGGGAGTTTACCTATGGAACAACGAGACCAGTCAGTGCACTAAACCTGGAGGGAATAGAGGACCGGGTAGTAATGATCGATAGTATATCCAAAAGACTCAGTAGTTGCGGTGCGAGGATAGGGACAATTGCCAGCAAGAACGAGAACGTCATGAAAGCAGCGCTCAAACTTGGCCAATCCAGGCTATCGCCCCCAACTATGGGTCAACTGGGACTGGTCAATTTCCTCACTTCTTCTAGTTATCCTTCCGAGATAGACGAGATGATAGATCGCTACGAGAAACGCAGGGATACGCTATTAGAAGAGCTCAATAACGTCGAGGGATTAAGTTTCAGTAAACCCGACGGGGCTTTCTACATCATGGTGGAGTTACCCGTGGAAAACGCCGAATCCTTCGTTCGATGGATGTTGACAGACTTTAGAGACGAAGGGGAGACCGTAATGATGGCCCCCGGAGAGGGATTCTACAATACACCCGGAAAGGGGAAAGACCAGGTAAGGTTAAGTTACGTCCTCAATAGAGAGGACCTAAAAAGAGCCGTTGAGTTGCTAGGTAGAGGACTCGCCCGGTACGATAAATCCGAGAAATAGTACCGGTCTGTGAGATCAGCCCGGGATCTAGTCCCGAAGAAATTCTTCACAGCGAACGTTTTCAGAAGGACAGTCCTTCAAATCAAACCTCGTCTCAATCAGTTCCCCCACTACGTTCTCATCCGCCAGTTGATGAGCAAGATGAAGGTGGAGGCATTTCAAATGCTCGTCGCTTTCGATACCGCCGATCCCCTTCGATAACGCATCGCCCAACCTCTTTTCCTCAATGAACTCCAGGTCGTCCTCAGCCAACAACGATTTCTGGGCTTGCAGGTACCGCTCTTCGTTTTCCCGGTATTTCTCTTTTAGAGCCGGAGTAGAAGCAATTTCTTTCTCTAGCTGTTCCACGTACCCGTCCGCTTCGAGTCCCGCCAGTTCTTCTACGCGTTTTGGACAGCTAAGCCAGTAAAGGGTAGGGAAAACCTCGAACCCCTCTTTATCCCGAATTAACGGTTTCGTCTCCAGGACAACGGGATATCCGTAGCTGCATCGGACGGGAATATCAATTAGCCCTCTTGGTTCTTTCCCGAGCTGGTTTTTTACAATTTGGTTATCTTCCTCAGCTAGTTTGGGCACGTGGATCCTCCTAATTGGGACGGTTTTACCGGTTCAATCCGTTAAGCCCAGGTTCTAAGCTCCGAATTTCGGCAACTGGTTGCTATAGGAGAGAGTCATCGGTAATAGGTTACCGCTGAATCTTCCTAACCCTCCTCTCATACAATTATACTCGTCGAATTGCCTCAGATCGTCTTTCCTCACATTGGGCCCGGCGATCATAGCGGGCACGGGATCGGCCACGTGGTCCCCGTACTGGATTGGAGTAGTGTGGTCTCCGGCAAAAGAAAGATGCGTCTGTTCCCAATCCAGGTTCCGCTTTAGCCAACCTATAGTCCTGTCCACCTTCTCTATATAATCCGTTTTTCCTTCGGCATCGTGGTCGTGAGAAGCGTTGTCCGCTCCTTTAAAGTGAACGAACACCATATCCTTCCCTTTCTCCAGTTCCTCAACTGCTTTCCTTGCTTTGTTTTCGATATTGGAATCGACGGTCCCGGTAGCACCCTCCACCGGGTGAAATTCCATTCCCGCCACTCTAGCCACTCCTATGTAAAGCGCGCCAGCGGCAACGACGGAAGCGGTCACGTGATATTTCTCCTCCACGGACGGAAGTTCGGGATATTTTGCCGCACCTCGCGCAATTATGGCATTTGCCGGGAGTTTACCTTCTTTCTCTCTCCGTTTGTTTAACGGGTGATCGTGAAGTATCTCCCTTGCCTGGTGGGTAATTTCGTTCAGAATAGAAGCCGTTTTCTTCGACTTCTCGTCCTCCCCTCTGGAATCGGGAATCGGTATATCAAGTTCGTGAGGATCGGTCGGTGAGAGATTCCCTCCAAGTTCGGGCCCGGATAGACAAAGGGCCCCCCTGTGTTCCGTACTTCTCTGGAACCGAACCTTGACGTCCGGAAATTTCTCGGACTCTAACTCCGACAGTGCTTCTTCCAGTTCGTCCTGACCCTCCGAAATTCTTCCTGCTCTCCTGTCAGTTATATTGCCGTTAGAGTCTATCGTCGCAAAATTTGTCCGAAAGCAGACGTCCTTTTTCGTCAGGTCCATACCTATACCGGCAGCTTCAAAAACTCCTCGCCCGGTATAGTACTGATAGGGATCGTAACCGAACAGAGATAGATGGGCCGTATCGCTTCCCGGCCTGACGCCGTTTCCTATCGGATCCATAAGACCCGCCGCACCACGGGCCTCCAGTAGTTCTTCTATCTCCGGCGTCTCCGCTACTTGAAGACAGGTTCCTCCGGTTCGATCCGTTGGCCTTCCACCGAGTCCGTCGGCTATAATCATAATCGTTTTCATGTCGATCAACCCCCGAAAATTGATACTAACGTTAAATTAATGCTAATAAATACCCGTGCTTTAATCCATCATCTGTTTCCGGTATGAATTGCTCGCCCGTGGACGTTTTCCGCCGCCTCCATTATCGCTTCGGACAGGGTTGGATGGGTATGAATTGTCTCTGCTACTTCTGTAGCGGTAAGATTCATCTCTACGGCCAGTCCGATTTCTCCTATTAAGTCCGACGCGTGCGGTCCTAATATCATTCCACCGAGAATCCTGTCCGAACTCTCGTCCACTACTAATTGAACCATGCCCTCCGCCTCGCCCATCGCCAAAGCTTTGCCAGAAGCTCGAAACGGGAATCTGCCGGAAATGGGGTCGAAGCCTTTTTTCTTGGCCTCACTTCTGGACAGGCCCACTTCCGCGTATTCGGGGTCCGTAAAAACCGCCGCGGGTACTGCTTTATATTGGCTGGTCTCTTCCCCGGCTATATCGGCGGCGGCTATTAGACCCTGTCGGGTGGCTTTATGAGCGAGTAGCGGCTCCCCGACGACATCTCCTATAGCGTAGACCCCTTCCTCACTGGTCATACATCGGTCGTCTACCGCCAGGTAACCCTCGCTACTACGGTCAAGGTCCAGTCCATCAGTCACCGGATTGGAAACCGGAGTTCGTCCGACCGCGGACAGCACTCTATCGGCTGTATACTCGACTGACTCCCCTCCCTTTTCCCCAACCACGAGGTATCCTTCAGAGCCTTTCTCCAGTCCCGTGGCTTTCGTCTCGGTACGAATTTTTAGTCCCGATCGGTCCAGCTCCCGACTCAGTAAAGAAGAAAATTTCTTATCCAGGTTCATACCCGGGAGAATCGAGTCCGCCATCTCGAGCACTTCTACTTCCACCCCAAGTCGATTATAGATCGTACCCATTTCCAGCCCGATTACCCCTGCTCCCAATATTACCAGCTTGTCCGGAATTTCCGACAGACGGACTGCGTCGCGAGAGTTCCATACAACTCCATTATCAAATGAAAAATTGGGAAGCTCTATCGGCGTCGACCCGGTGGCAATGATTACGTAATCCGCCTCTATTACAGTTTCTTCACCGTCTTCTTTTTTAACTATCGCTTCCGAAGGGGAGTTCATTACCGCCTGACCCTTCATTACATCTCCGCCGTTTGCTTTTATCAACTTTTCTACGCCTTTGGTCAGTTTATCTACCACTTTATCCTTGTGATTCGCCATTTTTTTTCGATCCAATCCGTAACCCGAAAGCTCAACTCCTTTCTCCCTCCACGACTCCAATCTGCTGAGGGGGTCCGTCGCGCTGTACAGGGTTTTAGTCGGGATACATCCCCAGTTCAGACAGACCCCTCCAATTTGCTCTTTTTCTACAACTAACGGATTCAATCCGTATTGTCCAAGCCGAATGGCCGCGGTATATCCACCGGGCCCGGCTCCGATAACCAGAACGTCGTGACTATTATTCGACACGATACCTCCTCTTCTTGAACCCTTCTCCGATACTTAAACTCGATGGATTAATAGGGTACCAATTAAACAAGCTTCTTTCACCAAAGTCGTAGTTAATATTTAGTCCGTTCTCCTCCCCTTCCGCTTACCTGGCTCCCGGGATTTTGGGTATTTTAAGGGTTTTAAGGTTAATCAGTTGCCAGGTAAGCGGCAAGGAGATGACAGAGAGAACCGAGTTTGTCTTTGGCTATCTCTATTCGTAACATTCACTGAACCATACTGAAAACTGGGGTGAAGTGTATGCCTGCAAATTTACCTCCGGAGTACATCGAGGCGGAAGATAGATATCGGAATGCCGATTCTAAGGACGAGAAGCTCGATGCTCTTCAGGAAATGCTTTCTCTTCTTCCCAACCACAAAGGAACGGATAAGATAGAAGCGGACCTAAGAAAAAGGATATCCGACCTAAAGAAGAGTTCTCAAAAGAAGAAGGGTCCAACCAGAGCCAAGACTCCGGACCAGATAGAACCGCAGGGCGCGGGCCAGGTAGTGCTAACGGGACTACCGAATACGGGAAAATCGGCGTTGCTGGATATGATAACGAACGCCACCCCTAAAGTAGCTGACTTTCCGTTTTCGACCCAGGGACCGACGATCGGTATGCTAAACCACGAGGACGTTCAGATTCAGCTAATTGACACCCCACCAATTTCGGAAGAACACGTGGAAACCTGGGTCTACAATTTAATTCGAAAAGCCGACCTCGTTCTCTTGCTCGTCGACGGAGGAGCCGAGCCGATCGAACAATTTGACTTCACGACCGAATTGCTCGCCGAAGAAGGTATATACCTTTTCCCGCCGGAGGCGGAATTCCAGAGAGACGCAATAGGGAAGACCAACAGAAAGGGTCAAGTAGTAATTACAAAAAGTGACGAACTCTCATCTCCGGAAGCGTCTACCGAGATAGAAGAGTCCTCGGGTTTACCCACCATATCACTTTCTATTCTGGACGAAGAAAGTCTTTCCAGGTTCTCGAAGTTCGTCTTTGAGGGGTTAAACAAAATAAGGATTTACACAAAGAAACCCGGAAAAGAACCTGACTTAAAGGAGCCGTATATTTTGGACAAAGGAAGCACCGTACTGGAAGGGGTTAGGTCAATTCACAGGGACATGGTAGAAAGACTGGACTACATAAGAATTTGGGGTTCGGGAAGGTTCGATGGACAGGAAGTCGCTCAGGACCACGTGTTGAAAGACGGGGATATTATAGAAATTCATCAGGAGTAATTAAATTACTTCTCCAACGATCTCGGCAGCTTCGTCCAGGGCCTCGTCCCTGGTTTCGATCTCTCCAGCGTAAATCTTTTCGTGAAGCGAATTTAATACTTCTCCTAACTCAGGACCCTCTTCCAACCCCAGATCAATCAAATCGTCCCCGTTTATCAACTCTCGGGCCGTACCAAGATTTTCAAGGTGCTGGAGATGAGGTAGGAGTTCTACAAACTTTTGAAGGACGGGAAGCCACCCCTCCGGGCCGTGAGAGCTCGCCTCGCTGTCCGCTATTATCGTGCCCAGTAAGGAAGTAAAGTAATTGAACCTCAACGTCTCCTCGGCAATCGAATAGTTCGTGTTTTGGTTGGTCCGAATCAGTTTTACCTGTTTCGCTTTCCTCATTTTGGGTAAAACCGAACCTTTCATGTGATTTTCGACGAGCCAGACCAACTTCTTCTTATCTTTATTGGAAAGCCTGAGACGAGAAGCAATCTCTTCGGCTTGACTTTTCCCCAGGGAAGCGTGACCGCCCATATGTTGTTCTTCTTGATTGTAGTACGCCTCCGCTTTCCCTACATCGTGAAGAAAAACGGCGAACTTCGTCAGCCGGGGAAAATCGAGCTCGTCAGCTACTTCGAGGGCCCGAAAACTGTGCTCCAGCACGTCGCCTTCGGGATGATACTCTTCGGGCTGGGGTATTCCCTCGTTCGTAGTCATCTCCGGTAAAATCCGGTCGAGTAGACCAGTTTTATGACAGATTCTAAACCCCCAGCTTGACCTGGGAGTCTCCAACATCCTGAACAGTTCGTCCCGAATTCGTTCCAGGGAAATATCGGTTATTTTGGGAGCAACTTGTTCGATTGCCTCCGCGGTCTCCGATTCTATCTCGCCCCGAAGGTAACAGGCAATTCTTATTGCCCTGAGCGGCCTGAGATAGTCCTCGCTAAACCTGACCAGCGGATCGCCAATCGCTCTAACGACCTTTTCCTTCAAATCAGCTATACCGCCCACCAGGTCAATTACGTCCCCGTCCAGGTTCAGTGCCAGTCCATTAACTGTGAAGTCTCTTCTTTTTACGTCTTCCTCCAGAGAGCTTGCCGGTTCCACACTTCCCGGACGCCGGCCGTCGTAATCGGCTTCCGTCCTGAACTGGGCAACTTCGTACTGGTTTCCGTCGGGAGCAACCAGGACCAAAACACCGAAACTTTCTCCAACTTCGATAAAATCGTAGCCTGGAAAGAGCTCCTTAACCACTTCGGGGCTGGCCGAGGTAGCGATGTCGATATCCGTTCCCGAGGCGTCGAACTCGTAATCCTCTTCGTATCGACCCAGAAGTACGTCCCTAACAGTACCACCAACTATTACAGCTCGATGCCCGGACCGGGTTAACTTCTCAAGAATCTCTCTCCCGTGGGGATGAGGTGCCAGCACTTCTTCCGGGTCGATTCTGACCATTTTACCGGAAAATATTTTTGACCTTATCCAGGAATGAGGTTTTTGTTTCCGACTCCCGCTCGTACTCTTCCCGGTCCATGATCTGGTCCTCTTCTTCCGCTAACTCGACCATTCTCTCCCACTTTTCCTTGTCCTTTATTTTCTCCTCCCATTCTTCTCCGAAGCTCGTTAAAGCCTGTACCGCCTCGTCCAGATCGAACCCTCCCCCGGGTCGAGGCGAATCCTGAATATCCTTCCGCAAAGCGGAAAGTCCTCCGGGCAGCGGTTTCAGATGTACCTCACCTTCTATCCGGACGAGGACGAAACTCGTCGCCTCGCTGATCAACCCAAAAGTAGATAGATCAATTGAGTCCATGGGTAGTTTTTCGACGAATTCACTATCAGCATTCATAAATTCCTGTTTGACGTATTTTCTCCACTTCTTTGCCATGACAACCTCCCTTGTCCGTAAATTAGTCTATCGTTGTAAATTCTTCTCAGTTTTTTCACCACGGTCTTAATATTTAGCCCGTTATTCTCCCCTTTCCTGCTCCCCCGGCAACTGATTTGTCTTCATAATACTGAACGTAAGGGAAATCCAGGCAGCCGGGCAAGGGGCCGAGGCATATCGATAAAATCAAGTCACCTTTCATTACGTCCGCCTCGCTTTTAGATAATGGTGAAAGAACTGAGTCCCTGTAAAACCTTCTTCGCTTCAACCACGTATCCGCTTATCGCTCTGGTTAATTCTTCTTTTTTCTCGTATTTTCTGGTTTTGCCGAGATACTTTATAATCTTGACCTCAAGTTGCTCGCCATACAGGTCTCCTTCGTAACCAATTAGGTGGACTTCCATCTGATGGTCCCGAGTTCCGCCAAAAGTTGGCCGATTCCCCACGTGTACCGCGGACCCGAGCTTCTCTCCATTAAGCTCTACAAACGCCGCATAATTACCATTCATCGGTAAGCCGACCCTTTCATCAATCCTCAAGTTTGCCGTGGGGAACCCAATCTCTTCACCTACCTGCTCCCCTTCGACCACTTTCCCCAGGTAACTCGGATATCGGCCAAGGAGTTCCTCCGCTAGTTCCATTTCTCCTTCCGCTATCACCTGACGAATCCAGGTACTACTCACCGGCTTTCCTCTCTTTTTTACCTGATTCTGAGGGTGAACCGTAAACCTTCCTTTGCTTAACTCTTTGAGTTCTTTATAGGAACCAGACCTCCCCTGACCGAATCGCCACTCTTTCCCTACCACCACGGCATCTACTTTTAATCGCTCCACCAAAATTTCCTCTACGTAACGTTTTGGGCTATAGTCCTTAACTTCCAGAAAATCTCCCAGAATTACTTGCCCCACGCTATTCCTCAACAGATCTAATTTCTTTTCGGGATCCATAATTAGCGGCGGACCCGCATCATTAAGATACCTCCTGGGAGGAATTTCGTAAGTATAGGCGGCGCTCTTTATCCCCCTATCCTGGGCTATCTCCCTGGTTTCGTCCAGTAATAGCTGGTGCCCCACGTGAACCCCGTCAAACGTTCCAATCGTTAATGCCAGATTACCGTTAATGGGTCTATTACCGGAACGACTCTTCTTCATTTTTTCTTCGAATACCGCGAGATGTCGTCCATTCTCTTCCTTATATCTGCCAGAACCTTTTCCTGAACGCTCTCCAGGGTACCGTCCACCATACATCCCGCTGCTACTTTGTGGCCGCCGCCGCCAAAACTACTGGCTACTTTGCTAACGTCAATCCCGTTCTTCGATCTCAGGGACACTTTTATCGTATCCTCAGGTAGTTTTTTGAACAGGCAAGCTACCTGGGCTCCCTCGGTAGTCCGCAATTTTCCTACTATACCCTCCGTATCCTCCTGTGTTGCTCCGGCTTTCTCAATTTTCTCCGGAGTAATTTCGGCCCAGACAATTTGATCCTCAAACTTCGCCGTGGATAATACCTCTCCCAGCAGTTTTAGTTTGGAAAATGGCTCTCTTTCGTACAAATTAACGATCACGGACCGAGCTCTCGCCCCGCTGTCCAGGAGTTCAGCCGCTTTGCCAAGCAGATTTGCGCTTACGTTTTCGTTTTGAAATGACGAAGTATCTGCTATAATTCCTGAATACAGAGCAGTAGCGATGTGTTCGTCGATCCGGTGTCCCATGTATTCAATCAAATCAGCGATAATCTGAGTCGTCGCGGCCACCGGCTCGACGTAATTGATATCTCCAAAGTTAGTATTATCCTTATGGTGATCGATATTGAGCGTGGGAAGTCCGGTAAACAACCTTCTACCTTTATCCCCCAACCTTTCCAGGCTACTACAATCGACCACTATGCCTATTTCTACATCCTTTACTTCTTCAGGCAATTCCTCGTATTTTTTAATGGAATCCGAACCTTTCAGAAAAGAAAGGTTTTTCGGTACACCGTCACGATTGTAGAGAATAGTTTGCTTTCCCCGCTGCCGCAAAGCTCTACTCAGTCCCAGCTGGCTTCCTATGGCATCAGCTTCCGGACTTCGATGGGAAGCAATAATAAACCTGTCGTGTCGGGATATTTCGTCCTCAATCTCTTTTAATCTGTTCATTAATTTTCCTTTCCGCCAGGAGATGTGAAGCCTCTGGCGAGTTACGAAAAGTTAAGATGATAACATCGCGATCTCCAATACCTTTTCCTAAGTACCGTGACAATTATATCGACGCGGAATCTCCAAATCAAAACCGATAGAGACTGTTGCACCTGTAAGGTTTATACGTTTACAATATTACAGTCATGGATAACGAAGAGAAAGACAATAGAGGGCCGCTTAGTCGGGAAAAGAAATCTGACGATACCGGACTCTCGAATCTGCGCCCAAAAAAACTCGACGACTTTATCGGTCAAACGGAGGTAAAGAAGAGGCTCTCCATTTTACTGGAGGCTGCCCTGAATAGAGGAGGGTCGGTCGATCACATTCTCTTTCACGGTCCTCCCGGTCTGGGAAAGACGACTCTAGCTCACATTGTGTCCCACGAAATGGGAGTAAACATTAAGACCACTTCCGGACCCGCAATAGACAAGCCCGGTGATCTGGCCGCTATCGTTAGCAATCTAGCTCCCGGTGATATCTTATTTATCGATGAAATCCACAGGTTAAGACGGAACGTGGAAGAGGTCCTCTACCCCGCAATGGAGGACTTCAAAATCGATATCGTAATCGGAGAAGGTCCCAGTGCCCAGTCTATTCGGCTGGACGTTCCTCCATTTACCCTCATCGGGGCCACGACAAGGACCGGGTTACTGACCTCACCCCTGCGCGACAGGTTCGAAGTCGTCCTCCACCTGGACTTTTACGATACAGAAGCTATAGAGCGGATAGTGATGCGGGGAGCAGATCTCCTCGATATAGAGATAAGCGACGGTAAGGGTGGCGCGAACGAGATCGCAAAAAGATCACGGGGAACGCCAAGAGTAGCCAATCGTCTTCTAAAGAGAACCAGGGATTACGCCGAAGTCAGAGCGGACGGATATATAGACAGGGAAGTAGCCCGGGAAGCACTGGAAATGTTAGGTATAGACGACAAAGGTTTAGACAAGCTTGACCGACGGATACTGTCGACGATAATTGAAAAATTTGACGGCGGTCCGGTGGGTCTGGATACGATCTCTGCCGCACTGTCCGAACAGAAGGACACTATCTCCGAAGTCTACGAACCCTACCTGCTTACAAAAGGCTTCCTGGAGCGTACGAGCCAGGGGAGGAAGATCACCAGCAAAGGTCTGGAACATCTCGGCTACGACGATAACCGGCTTCTGTAACCCAGTTCAGTTCTTTCACCATTTATAAATATTAAAGTGGATGTAGTTTGGACCGATCATTCACCAAAACCAGCCGATTCGTCCCTGCAGGTCCCTACGGCTATTGTTCGGCAAGTTTTGGTAGAGTCATGACTGTTTTTGTTATCGTTCAGGAAAATCCTTTTCAGCCGAAGCTGAACGTCGAGGCCGAGCGGTCACGGTCCCATCCTTTAACCAATACAATGCAGGCCGAATCCCCTGCCCGGACGATAGGACCTCCGGGCTTCCCGGACCGGTAAATTTCCGACTCGCGTGCTCAAACTGGTGCCTTCGCTATAGAGGTTTTCACTAAAAAAAGTACTATGCATAAAGATTTAATATAATTCGGATACGGCAATATCCCTCACCAGCACCCAGATTGCTATTGGCGTCAAAATTGCTATCGATCTACAGCTAAGATCGAAATTGAAGGTTGTTTCCTATCTTGTTTATCCATAGCAATCTAGGTGCTGGATGTGGTTTTGTCGAACAATTACCAGAGAACGGCGTCGAATACTCAGGGTACTTCCTGGGGATAAATCAGCTGGTTAAATAAGTACTACAGTGGTGAAAGAACTGAGATTCAATCAGTTGCCAGGTGAGCGGAGGTGCAGTTATCACTACCCTCCGTTAACGGTAGAGTTTGCCCGCCCACACTTTCACTTCTCCCGCTGACAAATCAACTTCAATTGATTAAAATTTAATTGAGATGAGTGAAAAATTCGTTCTGAAAACCGAAAAAGAGCCAAAAGGCGACCAGCCAAAGGCAATCGAGAAACTAACCGAAGGGCTAAACGAAGGTATGACACACCAGACCCTGCTCGGCGCTACCGGGACCGGTAAGACATTTACTATGGCAAATGTCATCGAAAACGTTCAGAAACCGACCCTGGTAATTGCCCACAACAAAACCCTGACAGCCCAATTATGGAACGAATTCAACGAATTATTTCCTGACAATGCCGTCCACTACTTTGTCTCCTATTACGACTATTACCAACCCGAGGCCTACGTTCCGGAAACCGATACCTATATTGAAAAGGATTCCTCGATTAACGACGAGATCGACCGGTTGAGACATAAGGCAACCTCCGCGCTGTTCGAACGGGACGACGTAATTATCGTGGCAAGCGTCTCCTGCATTTACGGACTGGGGTCACCCGACACCTACGAAGATATGGCTAGACCCCTGACTCTTGATAGCCACCTGGAACGGGACCATTTATTGAGAAATCTCGTTCGGCTGCAATACAAGCGCAACGACATAAACCCGGAACGAGGAACATTCCGGGTGAGGGGTGACACCGTGGAAATAGTTCCCATTTACGGGGAGGAAGTAGTTAGGGTAGAGTTCTTCGGGGATACAATTGATCGGATTAGACTGATAGATTCAATAACCGGAAGAACGCTGGAGGAAAAGAACGAAGTAGTAATTTACCCGGCAACCCACTTTATAACGTCCCGGTCGAAATTAAACGAAGCGATGGAGAACATCGAGGAAGAGCTCGAAGAACGGTTGGAAGAACTGCGGGAACAGGGGAAACTGCTCGAGGCACAGAGGCTAGAGAATCGCACCCGCTACGACCTGGAAATGATGGAAGAACTCGGATACTGCAAGGGGATCGAAAACTATTCCAGGCATTTAACGAACAGGGGTCCGGGGGAACCACCTTACACCCTGATCGACTATTTTCCCGACGACTTCTTAATGTTCGTCGACGAGTCCCATCAAACGATTCCCCAACTAGGGGGAATGTACAATGGAGATAGGTCGAGAAAAGAAACGTTAGTGGAGCACGGCTACAGATTGCCTTCCGCCATGGACAACCGTCCCCTTAAGTTCGAGGAATTCGAAGACAGGATAAATCAGATCATTTACACTTCGGCAACCCCCGGGCCCTACGAGTACGAGAACAGCGAACAGGTAGTCGAACAAATAATCAGACCCACAGGTCTCGTCGACCCGGAAGTCGAAGTCCGGCCAATAGAAAACCAGGTGGACGACCTGTTAAACGAAATAAAGAAGGTCACCGAACGAGACGAAAGAGTGCTGGTAACGACTCTAACAAAGAAGCTGGCCGAAGAGCTTTCGGATTACTTCCTCGAAGTAGGGGTAAAGGCCCGATACCTTCACTCTGAAATAGACACGATAGACCGGGTCAAAATACTCAGGGAGCTTCGCCAGGGAGATTTCAACGTCCTGGTGGGAATAAACTTACTCCGTGAGGGGCTCGATCTGCCTGAGGCCTCGCTGGTAGCAATTCTCGACGCCGACAAAGAAGGCTTCCTCCGATCGGATACCTCGCTGATCCAGACCATGGGACGAGCCGCAAGAAATGTAAGAGGAAAAGTCATTCTCTACGCGGACAAAATGACGGATTCGATGCGACGGGCAATTGACGAAACGAATCGGAGACGGGAAATTCAACTAGAGTACAACGAAAAGCACGACATCGAACCTGAGACGATAAAGAAAGAAATCACGGACATCGCTCAGCTCATAGAGCCGGAGTCGTCCCAGGAAGTCAAAGTGCCTGACGAGGATGAACTGGACGAGATGGACGAAAGCGAAATTTTGATGGTAGTGGAAAAACTGGAAAAGTCTATGGAAGAAGCGGCTGAAAGATTGGAGTTCGAAAAGGCCGCAGCCTACCGGGACGAAATAGAAGAACTCAAAGAAGAAATGGCCCGCTGAAATCGAGTACTCCCGTTCAGACGTGCATACGGGCCGGTTCAAGCTAATACTTAATTTGCACTCCGACGCTTCGTCGCTATAATATGTAAGATAGTTTTAGACCAAATTTCCCCGGTTTTGACCTGGTAGCTTGACAGGGAAGAGTTAACAAAAAAGCCTCTGCGATAAACGGTAGTTAGTCCAGCACCCAGTTTAATATGGACTTCAACCATGAAACCAGTTAAAGATAAGGTTTTTTGGTGAAAGTATTTACCACCGGTTGGTAATCGATATTAAACTGGGTGCTGGAAGAGGGACTTGGCTTACCGCTTAAGATATCATTTAACGAATGAAGATAAATAAGTTTCTCAAATAAGGACTACTTTTTCTTTTAGACTGAGTTAGAAGTTGGTCTCAGGAGAGAAAATCGTATAATTTAGATTAGATATAGGCGTAGAGATTTTCTCCTGTATTTAGTATTAGACGATCGGCTTAATCAAAGAGAAGCGCACAACTTAGGTTGGAGGGAAATATTTGTGAAGACAGAAAGAGTTAGGTTCGCTCCTTCCCCGACAGGCTGGCTACACGTTGGAGGAGCGAGGACGGCACTTTTCAATTGGTTATACGCTAAAAAACACGAAGGGAAGTTGATTCTACGGATAGAGGACACGGATCTCGACAGATCGAGCGAAAAGTACACGGAAAGCATTAAAGAAGACCTAAACTGGCTCGGAATAGATTGGGACGAGTTTTACAAGCAATCGGATAGGTTAGAAATCTACGAGCGATACGCGAGAAGATTGGTCCACGAGGAAAAGGCCTACCACTGCTTCTGCACGGAAGAAGAACTCGAAGAGAGACGACAGAAAGCTCTGGACGAGGGCAGGACACCGACCTACGACGGAAGATGTAGAAACCTATCGAAGGAAGAGAAGCAAGAGTATCGAGAAGAGGGACGAGATTCCGTGATCAGGTTCAAGCTTCCCGAACAACAACCGCGGGTAGTCGTATCGGATAGAATAAAAGGAGAGGTGGAGTTCGAGAGCTTAACGACCGGCGATTTCGTTATTCTTAAATCGGACGGTACACCCAGTTACAACTTTGCCTGCGTCCTGGACGACCACTTGATGGAAATTAGCCTTACTATGCGGGCCGAAGACCACCTGACCAACACCGCCAAACAAATACTGCTTTACGACGCTCTGGACTTCGACCAGCCACAGTTTGGCCATCTATCGATGCTGCTCGGACCCGATAAGTCCAAGCTGAGCAAACGCAGCGGAGCTACCTCGGTAAGAGAATTTAGACAAAACGGTTATCTCCCCGAAACCCTGGTTAACCATCTGGCTCAACTTGGCTGGTCTTCTAAGGACAACCAGGAAATATTTTCCGTGTCCGAGCTAATAGAAAAGTTCTCCCTGGATAACATAATAGATAGCCCCCAGGTATTTGACAGGGAGAAACTGGACTGGTTCAACAACCAATACTTAAAAAAGGCGGAACTGGATCGACTGGTCGACGCGGCTATCCCGTTTTTGAACCAGGGTGGATACTTCGAAGAAAGTCCAGAAGGCGAAGACCGAGAAAAGCTAAAGGAAGTTCTTGATCTTATAAGACCTTCATTGAATAAATTGAAGGACCTCGAGGACCACGAAGACCTCGAAATGTTCTACGGGTCGTTAAAGCTGGACTCGACATCACGGGAAGTTCTGGACTGGGATAGTTCGCCCGCAGTTCTCAGGTTACTTGAAGAAAAGATATCGGCACGAGAGGAAATCTCCCCGAACGAAGTCTCTACTATAGTAAAAGAAGTGAAAGAGGAACTCGGCGTCGAATATAAAGAAGTTTACAAGCCTTTACGCGCAGCGGTTACCGGTAAGACGTCCGGCCCGGAAATAAAGGAAGTCGTGAGTATTTTGGGTCCGGAAGTCGTTTCCGATAGACTACGCGGAGCACTTGAAAATTTAAATTAACTAGAACCGATAGAACTAGTCTTAATTAGTGGGAAATGCAGCTAGACTCAGCTCTTTCACAATTATATGAAAGCAAGACAGAAATTCCCGAACAGTGACTTAATTTTTTCGTTTATGTTCTCTGTCGCTTGCCTGGGTGCCGGTATTTAGGGTACGTTCAGGGTTTTAAGGTCAAATCAGTTGCCAGGTAAGCTGGGGAGGGCGGTCGACGGGCTAAATATCAAGTACGACTTTAGTGAAAGAACTGAACATAGCAGAAAGACTTACTGAAAAATTAAAGTGTAAAACCAATTAAGCCAAGCGGAGGAGATTTATTGATGCTATCGATTTACGATTTGAGTCTGGTACCGGGAATTATTTCAGCGCTTGCATTGTTGCTTGCCTGGTACCTTGTTCGGTACGTAAAAAAGCAAGATCAAGGAACATCAAAAATGAAGGACCTCCAAAGGTACATACGAGAGGGTGCCTGGACCTTCATGAGCGAGGAAGTTAGAGTATTCGCCGTAGTAATGTTCGTAATCGCCGGCCTGTTATGGGGACTCTTCTATTGGGAAGTGGCAGTAGCTTTTCTAATAGGAGCGATCCTATCCATGACTGCGGCTTTCATCGGTATGAACTCTGCCACTCTTTCCAACGGGAGAACCACCAACGCCGCTAGAAGCAACTTTAAGAAGGCTTTAAATATAGCGATTTCCGGAGGAGCGGTTATGGGATTGGCTGTAGCGGGCCTGGCTCTAGGAGGATTGGTCCTTGTCGTAACGATATTCAGAGGTTCATTTAACCCAGCCACTTTACACATTCAAACCAAGTCCATACCCGTCATTAGCCAGTTACTTGGACGGGACGTAAATCTTATAAAAGGAGCCCTCATCGTCAGTGCCTATTCTATGGGAGCGTCCCTCGTCGCTCTGTTCGATCGTGTAGGTGGTGGCATTTACACTAAAGCTGCCGACATGGGTGCGGATCTCGTAGGAAAGGTAGAACAGGGACTTCCCGAAGACGACCCACGAAATCCCGCGTCCGTAGCGGACAACGTAGGAGACAACGTAGGAGACGTCGGAGGGCTAGGAGCTGACCTGCTCGAATCATTCATCGGATCGATCATTTCAGTAATCGTGATCATGCTCTACGTATTCGTCGGTCAGGGAGTCGAAGGAAAAGTGGCACCTTCCCTTCAAAATATGCTCGGACAGCTCGGTCTAAACGTAGGCCTTACGACGAACCAATTCTGGTGGTCTATATTTACACCGATGTTGATCGTCGCGTCTGGAATTTTTGCCAGCATAATTGGCGTCTACTACATTAGGATGAGTTCGAGAGAAGAAGGAATGCAGACTACTTTGATGAACGGGACGAGAATTTCGGCTCTGCTGACGGCCGTATTCGCATTTATAATAATATGGATTTCTCCCATGAACTTTGCCCCGTTCTGGGCTGTCCTGACGGGCGCTCTCGTTGGAATTGTGATTGGTTATATCTCCGAATACTATACCTCTGCCTCCTATAGCCCCGTCCAAAGAATTGCCGAACAGAACGACGCGGGGACGGCAGTCGGTATTACTTCGGGAATGTCAGTCGGCATGTTAAGTACCTTTGTGCCGGCGCTCGCAATAGCAGTGGCCGTAATAATTTCTTACTGGCTTGCCGGATTGATGGGCGTAGCTTACGGAGCCCTGGGAATGCTCTCCTTCGTTGCCATAACGGTATCGGTAGATACTTACGGTCCCATCGCCGATAACGCCGGAGGTATCGCCGAAGGTGCAGGGCTCGAGGAAGACGTGAGAGAACGAACCGATAAACTGGACTCCATAGGAAATACAACCGCGGCAATAGGGAAAGGTTTCGCAATTGGTTCGGCTGCCTTCTCCGCCCTTGCGCTAATCGCCGCCTACATGTGGTCGGCAATAGGTAGCGCCGAAGCGGTCAAGGTACCCACGATAAAGATACTTTCGTCGGAACCCGGCATAGGAGGATCCGTGGTGGCGGCCCTTTTCCTAGGCGCTATGATCCCCTACGTATTTTCGGCTCTCTTGATAAGAGGTGTAAGCGATACGGCGGGAACCATGGTCCAGGAAGTGAGACGGCAATTCAAGGAAATGCCGGGAATACTTGAGGGCGAAACCAAGCCGGACTACAACAAGTGTATTTCTATTACGTCCGCGGGTGGGCTTCGAAGAATGGTAATACCATCCCTTCTGGCCGTATTCATGCCGATAATAGTCGGCCTGATTTTGGGAAGGTTCGCCCTCGCGGGATTCCTGATAGGTGCCCTGCTGTCCTGTCTACAACTCGCAATTTATTGCGCCAACACTGGTGGGGCTCTGGACAATGCAAAGAAGTACATCGAAGAAGGTCACTTCGGTGGCAAGAACTCAGAGGCCCACGACGCGAGCGTAGTCGGTGACACGGTCGGTGATCCGCTCAAGGATACCGTCGGCCCTTCGCTGGACATTCTAGCTAAACTGATGTCGGTCGTTTCAATTCTGTTCGCCTCTCTATTTCCCGTTTACCCAATAATCTTCTAACAGACCAAATAACGTAGAACGTCACGGGAGTCCGGAATAATCCGGGCTCCCTTTTTATTTTGACTCAGTTCTTTCACCGCACCGTCATAGTTAATTTTAGGCCGTTACCGTCCCCTACCGCTTACGTGACAACTGATTAACCTTAAAATTTTTAAGTATGCAAAGCCTCGGCAGCCAGGTAAGCGGCAGGGGGGATAGAAGAGAAAATTAAATCCCCGTTCGTGAATTTCCGCCTCTGTTTCATATACTTGTGGAAGAACTGAGTTTGTTCCAAAGTTCTTATGAAACTAATAGAAAAGTACAGTCCACTAAAACCAAAATTGCGCGGTTTTGACCTGGTAAATTAACAAGGAAGAGTTAACCGAAAAACTTATTTGATAAACGGGAGTTGGTCCAGCACCCAGTTTAATATCGATA
>JBDGQU010000103.1:0-12901 GCA_042218715.1 Bipolaricaulia bacterium
TCTGGGGCGGGGGCTGCGACACTCAGAACGTATTGCCCAACGGAACTCCCGAAGAGGTGGAAAGAGAGGTCAAGAAAAATATTGACACCTTTGCTCCCGGTGGGGGATTTGTCTTCACCCCGGTACACAATATTCAGCCGGACGTCCCTTCCGAAAATATCGTGAGGATGTATCAAACCGCCTATGAATACGGAAAGAAAATATACTAATAGAACGGTAATCGGTGTGGCCTTTATTTAGTTATGAAGAAGCAATACAGTCTAACGGTAAAGAATTTCGTCCATTTTTAATACCATGAAAGATTCCGCGTGTTTACTTGGTCTAGATCTAGGTACTACTAGGGTTAAAGCTCTGTTAGTAGATACAAACGGGGAAATTTTAGTCAGGGCAGATGGAGAATATCCCCTCAAAAAGCCTACCAATAAAGCCGCCGAACAGGACCCTGAAGACTGGTGGAAAGCCAGCTTGAAAGTTATCGGATCAGTAATTGATAAGTCCAACCGAGCACCTCAAGAAATAAAAGCAATAGGTTTGGCAGGACAAATGCATACCGCGGTCTTCCTCGATAACGACCTAAATCCAGTAAGGCCTGCCATCACCTGGGCGGACAACAGAGCTACTGCTGAAGCGGAAGAAATTGAGCAAAAAGTAGGCCAGGATAACCTACTCGACTTAACCTACAATCGCAGTCTACCCGGATTTACCGCTCCCAAGGTATTGTGGTTGAAAAACCACGAACGAGACGTCTTCCAAAAGGTGAATAAGGTAGTCTTACCAAAAGACTTCCTGCGCTACCGGCTGACAGGTAAACTAGTTACGGAAAAATCCGGTGCTTCGGCGACGCTATTATTTGACCTGGAAAAGGAAGATTGGTCCGACCAACTCCTCGAACTGGTTGGATTAACGAGGGATCACGTACCTCCACTAAAAGAATCTTCAGCCGTCGTAGGAAGTATTTCCCCTGGTGCTGCCGACTTAACGGGCCTCCAGGAGGGCACCCCTGTGGTCGCAGGAGCAGGAGACCAACAAGCGGCAGCATTGGGAACCGGAGCGATAGAACCGGGAATTGTAACCTCCACGATCGGAACGGGAGGGCAAATTTTTACTACGGCCAGGGAGTTAGTAGCTCCAGAAAAGGGACAGCTACACGTATTCAGACAGTGCTTGCCCGATACGTGGCACGTAATGGGGGCAATGCAGTCTGCGGGATTGGCCCTTCAATGGTTCAAAGAAAGTGTACTAGATCAATATGCGAAAAAAGAACTTACCTTCGAAAAAATCTCCGAGATAGCCAGTGATGCACCTCCAGGAAGCGGTAAGCTATTGTTCTTACCCTATCTGAGCGGTGAACGAAGCCCCCACCTTGACCCTAACGCCCGGGGCTGCTTCATAGGTTTGAACCTGAACCACGAACTCCCCCATCTTCTCCGGAGTATAATGGAAGGAGTAACTTACGGGATGAAAGATTCTTTGGTAATATTACAAGAAATGGGTTTACCAGTAGAAGAAATTAGATGCTCGGGGGGCGGAGCAAATAGTCCTTTGTGGAGACAAATTCAGGCTGACATTTACAATCGACCCGTTACCAGGACGAATATAAGAGAAAATGCTGCCTTTGGCGCAGCTCTCTTAGCGGGTATGGGCTCGAACCTATACTCTTTTTCACCTGAGAAATGGTGTGAACAAAGTTTAAATATCAAGAAAACCGCAAAGCCACGAGCCGCTAATCTTGCCATTTACGAAGAATTATACACAAAGTTCGGCGATCTTTATAAAGCCTTAAAACCGGAATATCAATCCTTATACGGGACTAAGTTTTAGAAAAGTAAGTTTCACGTCCCAGCTCTTTATAAGCCTCCTCCGGGCTGTGGTTAAAGTCATTTGAAAATTGATAAATCTTTCTGTTTATACCAACTCGAAATCTTAGTAATATAATCTGAGAGTAAAGGATCTCTCATAAATTCTGTCTGAGAAATAACTAAGGGGGAATAATGATGGAAGAATTTGACGTAATTTTACTTGGACATTTTGCAAAAGACCGAGAAGTAGTAGGAGAGAAGGAAACGGACCAACTCGGAGGAGCTGTATATTTCGGCGCATTCCCTTTGAGTAAGATGGGTGTTAAAGTCGGGGTGGTAACCAAACTGGCTCGGGAAGATTTTTCGGCACTTTCCGAATTAAAACAGGAAAATATATCCGTATTTGCATCCGAAGCACCTGAAACCACGGGAATGAAAAACGTTTATCCTACAGAACAAAGAGAGGAGAGGAAGAGTTATCCTATGGGCTTTGCCGGTCCGTTCGACTTAAAAGATTTTCCCGACGTTAAAGCTAAAGTTATTCATATTGGTGCTTTGCTTAAAGGGGAAGTTCCACCGGAAATAATAAGGCAACTATCCGATAGAGCGGAATTGGGACTGGATCTACAAGGTTTCGTTAGAGTAAAAAAAGAAGATACCGTGGTAATGGAAGAGTGGGACGCTGCAGAAGACCTCCTACCCCATATTACTTACCTAAAAGCCGACGACAGAGAAATAGAGATATTAACAGGAAATCAAGACCTGAAGTCAGCCGCGAAAAAGGCGTCCGCGATGGGGCCTCGCGAGGTGGTAATTACTCATGACGACGGAGTATTAGTGCATGCTGACAATCAAATTTACGAAGCTCCGTTTAGACCAGATTCCCTGGATGGAAGAACGGGTAGAGGAGATACGTGTATGGCTACCTACCTTGGAAATAGGGCTCAAGGAGTTAGTCCTGAAAATGCAACTCCTTTCGCAGCGGCCCTGACCACGCTTAAGCTAGAAAAACCGGGTCCATTTAAGGGAGACATCGGTGAAGTAAAAAAACTAGCGAATGAACTGAGGAAAAATAATTAGGCCTAGTTAACCGGGTCTCCCAAGACGGATAGTAACTGCGGTATATAGTCAGTTTCGTTTACTGTTTTAGAAGTTGGTCTCAGGGGAGAGAATCGTATAATTTAGGTAGGAATAAATAGTTTGAATTTAACTAATTGATCAATATAATCATTACCAGTGAAAGGGTTAAAATATCAGATATCAGCTGATAATATGCCCGAAAATATCTTAAGGTCCTAACAAAATTGAGTGTATCTATGAAACTCAATAAGCAAAGCTTAGGAGACCAGATTTACGGGGAAATCAAGAAGAGGATCATTGATCTTGAAATTAAACCCGGCGACAAAATTCAGCCCTCACATCTAGAAGAGGAGTTCGGGGTCAGCAGGGCTCCAATTAGAGAGGCACTTCATAGATTAAAAGGAGACGGCCTGGTCGAAGCAAAGCCTAGAGTTGGTTACTTTGTAACCGAAATAACCCAAGATAAAATTCGAGACTTGTACGATCTCAGGGTTTTATTTGAAACTTACGGCTTAGAAACGGCATTAACCCGAATATCAAAAGAACGTATAGAGAATCTAAAGCAAGAATCTACAAGACTACTCGAAGACAATTTATCGAAATCCAAAATACGAGAGCGCTTCGATAAAATTGACAAGGAACTCCACCTGGAACTCATTCTAGAAAACGCCAACAACCAGTTCTTACAACATTATAGCTCGAAAACCATCAACCTAATCCGAGTCACCCGACACCTCAACGAGAGGATAGAAGAGGCCCTAAGAGAACATATCAAGATACTCGATGCTCTTGAGAAAAGAGATCCCAATCAGGGTAAAGACTATCTGACTTTGCACCTTCGTAATGTAGAGGCGGAAATTCTGGAAAACCTCAAAGAGAGTAACACAAATTAATAAAATAGTTTACCGTAAGGGGTGATAGGAAAATATAGAAAGTAACTAAAGTTACCACTGGGCGGCCAAAAGGTAAAACTCTAAACCCTTCAAATAAAAATTAGGAGGTTATTATGAAAAAACTATTGGTCAGTTCAGTAGTAGTTTTGTTTGCCCTCAGCGCTTTATTCACCTTATCTCCCACCGAGAAAACAGCATTTGCCCAGGATACACTTGTAATAGCCGGCCGAGCCGGCACAATGACGGAATCCGTAATCGAAGCTACGGAACTCTACGAACAAGCTACGGGAACTAACGTTTCAATAACGACCCTTCCGTATGATAGCTTGTACGAAAAATTAGTCATTAGTATGAGGGGTGGTGCCTCCACATTCGATCTAATTATGATGGATGACCCGTGGCTCCCACAGTTTTATAAGGCAGACTTCCTGGCTAATCTAGACCCTCTCTACGCTAACTCCGGACTAAAGGGGCCATCCAAAGATTTTGTCCAAAATTCCGTAGATCTCTGTAAAGGCCCCGAAGGTCACGTGCGCTGTTTGCCATTGGTCGGTAACGTACAGATATTCGTATATAGAGAAGATCTGTTGAAAAAATACGGTGTTCCAACTCCTCCAAAAACATGGGCTCAAGTACTGGAAGCCGCCAAGAAGATAACTGAAGAGGAGCAGGGAGTTACCGGTTACGCAATCCGGGGAAAGAGAGGTAACCCCGTCGTAACTAGCTGGCTTCCCCTTTTCTGGGCCCACGGCGGCCAGATGTTCGACAAGAATATGAAACCCCAATTAAACAGCAAGGCTGGCTTACAAGCGCTGAAGGATTATCTGAAGTTGAGAGATTACGGACCAGAAGGTGTTTCTAACTTCGACTCCGATCAAATCATTACCGCCCTCGCCCAGGGGAAAACCGCTATGGCCATAGCCTGGCCAGGATGGGTTGGCGTACTGAACAATCCCCAGCAATCCGAGGTCGTAGGGAAGGTAAAGTTCAGCGCTGTACCTGGAGAATCTTCGGCCATGTTGGGAAACTGGCTACTTGGTATTCCAAAGAATGCAAAGAACAAAAAACAAGCTTTCCACTTCCTTCGCTGGATAACGAGTTCCGGCGCTCAGAAACTGCAGGCGCTGCAGGGCGGGGTTCCAACTCGTAAAAGCGTATATAAGCAACCTGACCTCCAGGAAATAAATCCCTTCTACCCTGCCCAGCTTGACTCTTTACAAAACGCAAGACCACGGCCCCGGATTCCAGAATATAGTGAAGTAGAATCAGTACTGGGAATTCAGCTATCAAGAGCGGTTGCCGGTGCGATTAGTCCTGAAAAGGCATTAGATAACGCAAACAAGAAAATAGAGAATATAATGAAGGAAGCTGGATACTACGACTAATTAGTATGGGAAAAATGGGGTTTGACCAAGTGAACAACTAAAATGGCCCCCGCTAAATAGCGCGGGGGTCATCTTTTAGTAAAAACACTAAAACTATGAATACGAAAATACCCTGGTATAGAAGACATATAGAGTGGATTCTTCTTGCTCCAGCGGGCTTGGTTTTTCTGGGCTTGACCGTTTATCCTCTCATATACGAAATTGTAACTAGTTTTTACAAGATCGACATAATAGGGATTCAATCGTTTGAAGGGATTTCAAATTATATAGACGCAATAACGAATTCGCTTTTTCAGATTGCTTTTCTAAATACCCTCTATTTCGTTGCTGGTTCCGTCCTTCTAGAATTTCTATTTGGGCTCGGGCTAGCGCTTCTCTTTAACAGGGCAATGCGTGGTAGAAAGGTTTTCAGAACAATCGTTCTTTTGCCTATGATGGCTCCACCTGTCACTGTGAGTCTGATTTGGCGTATGATGTATCAATACGATTTTGGGGTAATAAATAATATTCTAAACATAGTCGGCCTCCCCTCCTTACAGTGGTTGACTTCAACACGCCTTGCCATGCCTTCTTTGATTATCGCGGATGTTTGGCAGTGGACTCCTTTCGCATTTTTGGTTTTATTGGCTGGTCTCCAGGGGATACCCGAAGATGTAATGGAGGCCGCAAAGGTAGATGGAGCGAGTACCTGGCAGAGGTTTTTTTACGTCACCCTGCCAATGATAAGGTATTCAATAGTAATTGTCCTGTTGCTTAGAACCATAGACACTTTCAGACTTTTCACGAAAGTCTATAACATGACGGGAGGAGGACCAGGAAACGCAACAGAAACCCTAACGTTCAATATTTACAGATCCGGGTTCAAGTTTTTCCACCTTGGTTCAGCTGCTGCCAAGGCCGTAATTATGGTGGTAATTATTGTGATAATCAGCGTCTTCTATATAAGAGAAATCCTCCGTAGACGAAGGGCGGGAATGGCATAATGTTATCAGATAAAGCAACCAGGAGTAAGATACTCAAATATACTGCTGTCGCTATAACTATTATTTGGACGTTATTTCCTATCTATTGGATGATTAACAGTTCCTTTAAATTTAGGGATGAACTATTCCAACTACCGCCGACTTTCTTTCCCCACAACCCTACCGTTTCTCACTATATAGGCCTATTCGTAAATAGAGGTTTTGGCCAATTTATTAGTAATAGTTTGATAGTGGCCCTTTCTACCACTGCCCTATGCTTGATAATCGGAACACCCGCCGCATACAGCTTGAGTCGATTTAATCTTCCTTTCAGTTTAGACAAATTTTTTGTAGTGTGGATACTAATATCGAGGATGTTTCCGCCTATAGCGTTCGTAATACCACTTTTTCAAATTATGCTTTCATTAAATCTAGTAAATACTATCTACGCGCTCATATTAGCTTACATTGTGCTAAATTTACCTCTTACTATATGGATAATTATGGGGTTTTTTCAGGGCATACCGGTTGAGCTAGAAGAATGTGCAATGATAGACGGGGCAACTAGAGTACAGGCTTTGGTCAGAGTAGTAGTACCTTTAGTCGCCCCGGGAGTGGCCGCAGCGGCCATATTTAGCTTGATTTATTCCTGGAACGAATTTATTTATGCCCTGATATTTGTGCAAACACCCGCCGCAAAGACTTTCCCTGTTGCTATTTCAGGGTTGATAACTGAATACAAGGTACTATGGGGGCCAATGAGTGCTGCAGGAACCATTTCTATAATCCCCATTTTGGCTTTTGTAATCTTCGCTCAACAGTACCTGGTAAAGGGTTTAACCGGAGGAGCGATTGACTGAATTCTTTAAGGGAAGGGGATTATATTGAACGGTGAAGAGCTGGACAAAGAAAAAGTTCTCCGGATAGTCGAGGAATGGGACATTGAAAAAGAACCGGAATATCGTTCCTTTAGATGCGCGAAATGCAATAAAGTATTAACTAAAGCCTGGCACGTCTGGTTAAATCAAGGAAATTTCAAGTTAGAAGTACACTTCTGTGATGACTGTTACCAGGAACTTAAGAACAAACCAGAAGAAGGGTAAATTCGTAGCGACACTCGAAGTAAGTTCCAATTTCCCACTAACCGTAGCCGAGAATGCAGATAACAACTAAAAGAGTGAAAGGGCAGAAGCTTGAAAGACGAGAAGTGGACGTTAAACTAAGAGTGATTGTTACCTGGGTAAGCGGCAAACAGTTTTTGAGACCGGGAAAACCAACCTTTGGTTGACAAGTGATTTAATTAAAAATAACTCCCCGAGCAAACATGACGGAAATTAGAAAAGTCGTCGGCCCAGGTAGAAGTACAAGAAGGAAATTTCTGGAGTATTTTACGAAGATACAGTACCCGGGGTGAGATTATCCGGAAAAGCATAGAACGGGAGAAAGAGGGAAAAGATCTCAAGGGACCCGAAACTTGGCCAATGTAATCATTTATAACCTTTTTATCGATTTATCGGGATGAGGTTCCGAATGCACAAGCACAGGCTGGTACTGATCATTTTTTCAATCCTATTGATATGCCTTTCAATTAAAACCCTGGGTGGCGCCGAGTTCGAAAAGGGGCTTTCAGTAACCTTCGAGGAAAAATTAATTTTTACCCCTCAAAAAGCCAACGATCTCATTAACTCCGAGACCTCACTCACGTTGAACGCTTCGATAAGCGGAATAGAGGTGGAGACCAAAACGGACTTCGGTGAAAAGGGCAGCTCAACTGGGTTAACTCGCCAGGAGGTAAAACTAGGTTACGCCGCGGAGAAGTTCTCTACAAACCTTAACGCAGTCTTCGATCCCCCAAGCGGCGAATTGAATTATCTGCTCCAGCAAGTCGAAGTATCCACAGAGACCATAGAACTGTCGAACCGTCTACTGCTTGAGTACGTAAGTGAAGAAAAATCCTATGGGGCCGGCTTTGAGACAAAACTTTCAGGATCGACGGGCAAAGGGACAAGACTAAGCGCTGCAATCCGCTTCGGAATGGACAAATACCTCCGCGAAGTCCATGATCCGACGGTGGAAGGTAGCGGATATTACATAATCACCGATGGGGAAATTGGTCCTTCCGAATTTCCCTTTGGATCAGCCCTGATAGAAATATCAAACGTCGGTATAGGGTCATGTACTATTGCCAATAGAACCAAATTCCTGAGAGGGAAGGGCCTTTTATTTTCCGGCTTTAGTTTTGACCTCATAGATCAAGGACCCTGGAAAACTCGGAGTTACGTCTACTTTACTGACGAAGAGAACACGGTTACATTGGTCCCTACTTTACAGTTCGGAGAGGATGCCTGGACCGTGGTAGCTGATTTCGGGGGGAAGCTGGAAGGTAAGGACTCGACCCTGGATAAACTGGTAATTCGGGGGGTAAAGTTTAGCAATGTATCCATCGGAGGGCTGAAATTATCGGGAACCACCGCTCTAGGGGGAAAGATGAAAAAAGAAAAAGGGGCAGACCAGCTAGATCTGCGCGCCGAGGATTACAAGCTGACCCGCTCGTTTGACGAAATAGCCCGGGACTATTTGTACGAGGAAGTCGACTGGGGCAGCGTTTTAACCCTGGAATTCGAGAACTCCGGTGAGGAAAAACTAGAGCGGTATTTAGCCCTGGACTGGTACTTTAAAAGCGGTAAAACGGGGAATTTCTTTAACGTAAATACGTTTAATGCCTTTGTTGACTGGGAAATTAATCAAACCCTTGGGCTCGGCACAGGTATTTCCATTAACACTACTAGCGGACTAGAGAAAATGTTTGTTGATATGACCTACGATTTTTAGTATTTAAATCGCCTGGGTATATATCATAGTAGTTGAGAGGTCAGTTATTCCTGGGTTCGAGCAGGAAGTCCAGGCCTTTTTCATCCTCTTTGACCTCTATCTCTACCCCGGACACCGGAACTTCCGACTCTTCAAAAGGTATTTTACTTCGAGTGGTGCTTACGGGAAAAACTTCAGTCCTTGCGTCGGTAGGGTGAGGCTCCAAGGGCGTGTTTTCCAGGTTCTTCAACTTTCCTTTTTCGTTCAGGACCATCATAATTCCGGCGGTATCGGCTTCGTTCTTGGTACTCATTCCCCCTTGAATGATCAGATTGCCGTCTTTTAGCACCTTGACCCCGCCGTGCGAACTCGACCCGGGTTTCCCGTAAGTTCTTTCCCACTGAATTGTGCCGTTCTCGTCCAACTTCATCAGCCAAATCCGTAAGACCTTCCGCGTGCCGCCGAAGGAGTCCGTGGTCCCTGCAAAGACGTAACCTCCGTCCGGTGTTTCTTGTATATTGACCGGAAGGTCGGACCCTCTGCCCCCATAAGACTTATGCCACTCTATCTCCCCATTCTCGTCCAGCTTCATGATCCAAACTTCAGCGTTAAACCCACCTTCAGCCGCAATTTGATTCAACCCGGTCACGATAAGCCCCCCGTCACTGGTGACATCAAAAGAGGTCCCGGCTTCCTTTTGCCCAATTTTTCTTGAAGAAGAGGAGCCGACTTCGGTTTGCCCCGCAAACGTTTTCTGCCAAATTGCTTCACCTTTTGGGTCAAACTTTACTACCCAGGTTTTAGGCTGGGGCTTTTCCCCGTGAGGTAATGCCATACCAACAGCGAAGTAGTTACCATCCTCCGCTCGATCGATCGACATGAAGCTGTAGATTCCGTCAGCGCCGTACTTCTTCTGCCACTCCACTTTTCCTCCCTTGCTTATTTTAACCAGGATGCCATAACCGCTGGGCTTGAATTCCGTTTCAGTATTTCCAAACTCCAGCTCCCTTTCAGGCATGTAAAACCCAGCGGCAAGGTAGCCACCGTCGTGGGCCCGGATTAGGTGGGAAAAATCACAGTTAAACGGCACCTTGGGCCGGGAGGGGTCGTAGTCTTCCAGACTCTTCCCGAACTGGAGGCTCCAATCGATTTCTCCTCCCTGGTCGCCCCTGGCTACCAGGGCGTTCGCGCGGTTAAAGTTTCCCGGAGTGGTTAGATGACCGGTAAACAGAAAGCCTCCATCCTTCCCGAAGACGATAGATCTGATCTCGGACTGAAATTCGGTCCTGTACAGCTTCTTCCAGATTAACTCTCCCCACTTCGTCGTCTCCATTATCCACATCAGGCGTTTCTCGCCCTCGGTACTTTTCACAGGGCCCCCTCCGATAAGATAACCCCGGGCATTCAGATTTACGACGGGACCAATAGTCTGACTTCCTTTGCCCCGGTAGATTCCCACCCACTTCGGTCTCGACCCCGAAGCCGAGCGGTTGACGACTGCCGTACTCGAAACCACCAGACCAAAAACCACCAATAGACAGAACACATGACTCAATTTTTTCAATTGGGTCACCACCTTTAAAATCCATGCGCCGAAAAAACTCGCGGGACAAAATAGACCCTATCAAGCCCACTCGCATTATAGAATAAATGAAAAATAATCGAAATAGCTATTACCTAAACCCTGGTTGGACCAAATAAAACCGATTTATTAAGCCCTCAGAGCGTAGGTTATTATCTGTTGATAGGATATTACAGCACATAAAGAAATTAACCCAATTACAGGGGGGTCGGGGGTTACGTTGGGTTGGAACTGAACTTTCCGAAGCTTTTGTTAAATTGTTATTTTTGCTAAAATTCCTGATTGTGCGAGAGAAATGCGTGTTTTTAGCATTGGGTTTTGCTTCCGGCGTTTTGGTGCCTCCGGTTTCCCCAGTCGTTGCGAAAACCCATGTAAGTATACAAACCTTGAAAGATAGTCCAGAACTGGATAGGATGGAAGTGGTGTTGATAGGCTAAGGTTTGTTTCCTTAATTCTTACCCGGGCAAAGTTCTGAAGTCGGTCCGGGGGACTTGCTACTTTGTGACTGTTTGAAAAGACTGCAATAAGAGGAGAAAAATGGAAGCAATTAAAACTGAGAACCTGACGAAGAGATACAAGAATGTGTTGGCACTGTCGGATGTAAATATTACAGTAAATGAAGGGGAAGTTTACGGTTTTTTAGGTCCGAACGGAGCAGGTAAGACCACGACTATAAGGTTGATACTGGACCTTATCACGCCGACTCGGGGGAAGGCATATCTTTTCGGAAATCCCGTCGAACATGGCGTGAAAGATATTTTGCCGAAAGTTGGTTCGGTACTGGGTGAACCTTCGTATTATCCTCACCTCTCTGGAAGGGAAAACCTGGAACTTTTCAGGAATCTTCTCCCAGGTGACGGTTATATTTCGGTTGAGGAAGGTCTTGACTTAGTTGATCTAAAGGAAAAAGCCGACCTAAAGTTCAGCAATTTTTCCGCGGGTATGAGGAGAAGGCTGGCACTTGCTTCGGCTTATATAAAAGACCCTGACCTGTACATACTCGATGAACCCACAAACGGACTGGATCCTCAGGGTAGGGTAGAAGTTAGGGAGATGGTCAAACAACTGGGGAAAGAAGGAAAAACCATTTTCTTATCCAGTCATCTATTGAACGAAGTTCAACAGGTCTGTTCCAGGGTAGGGGTTCTCAAGGACGGCGAACTCATAGATGAGAGTCCAGTTTCCGAACTCGTTGAAGGAGGCACTGGAGTAATTGTAACTACGGACGAAGATAACATGGAAAAGGTAAAGGAAGTTCTACTGGAATTCGATTACGTAGAAAGTGTCGAAGTAAATGGAGGAAAAGCATTCGTAGATTGCCCTGTTGAAAGAAGTTCCGAGGTACTAAGCGCCCTTGCGGGGGAAGGAATTGAAATACAGGAGATCAAAAAGAAGAAACGCTCTCTCGAAGACGTGTTTATCGAGCTTACCGGTGAAAAGGAGGTCGATGATGCGTAGTCTGTTAAACGCTGAACTTAAGGTATTACGAAAAAGAAAAGCTACCTGGGTTGTATTAGGAGTTCTCCTGATTTTCCTTGCCCTGGGATATTACATGATATATTTCTTCTCGGATATACAGTTCCCTAAAGAGTTCCTCCTTCCGGCGAAGGCCATGCAGTACACGATCTTACAGCTGGGAGACAATGGCGTTTACCTTGCTGCTATATTCGGAGGACTGTTCTTTGGCTCCCCTTTTTCCTGGCGAACGTACGAAACCAGGTTGGTCCAGGCACAAAGCCGAGACTGGATTTTCGGAAGTAAACTAGTTGCAAATTTGTTGACGCTCGCAACCTGGCTTGCAGTGGGTCTTGCTTTCGGTCATGCAATTAGCTTTTCGCTGGGGTTCCTTGAGGGTAATATTGCGTATTCCACGCCCGGAATCTGGTTGGTACTCAGAGCCACGTTGCTGGTTCTTGTGGTCTGGTTTACGTGGTTTATGCTTGCGGGAGTAATTACGGTATGGTCCAAAAGTACTGCAATGGGCATCGGGCTGTCCCTGGCCTACTACTTTCTCGAGAGCATAATATTCAATATTCCCGGTTTTCGGAGCATAATCGAGGGCTATTCTCATTTCTTTCTCTATCAGGCGTCTTCCGGAATGATCAGGCAACTATTTCCCGGAGGTAGTCCTTATTCGAACGCTCCGCTTCAGAACCTTTCCGCTTCAATTCAGGGACTCATACCTGTTATTTTCGGGTACCTTATTGGATTTATAGTGCTGGGATGGTGGAGATTCCGAACAATGGAGATAGCAGAACATTAAGAAATCCCGGTTTTACCAATAAAATACTTTACCACCCGACTCTATAACTATATTGCTATAATGGCCTTATATTAATTTATAATTACTCTACCAAGTCAGATTATGATTGTTTTGTACTATTAAGTT
>JBDGQU010000104.1:0-2035 GCA_042218715.1 Bipolaricaulia bacterium
TACCCTCCGAGTTCGAGCTTAAATAAACCACCGGTTCGGAGGTAGGCTCCGTACAGTAACTCGTCGTCGGTAAAATTCTTTTCCAAGGAGCCACCGAGAGTGGTTGTGGCTCCGGAGTGAACTCCCAAACTTAATACTAGAAGAACTGCTATTAGTGAGACCGTTAAACTACTGATTCTCACGTTTCCTCCTTGTCCGATTTAACCGTTGGAATTATCAGTAATAAGTTCTTAAACCTTAACTTTTGTCCTAGTTCATTAATTATCGGAACTGAACCGGATAAAAAAAGGACGAGCGTTAAGACCTCAGGTTACACTTGGGAGAAGCGATTTTCGAGGGTCAGGGTTGAAGATCCCAGTTTATTAAGTAATATTCATCTCGAACCAAATCGAAGGATGCTGGCGGTAAAGGAAAGAATTTTACAACCTAGATTCTAATAACAGAAGGGGTTGGTAGTATGGCCGTTGAATGTAAGAATTACGAAGCAAACCTTGAAGAATGTAACTGCAGCTATCCCGGCTGTGAACGAAAAGGTAACTGTTGCGAGTGTATTCAATACCACCTGGGAAGGAATGAGCTACCCGCATGTACCTTTCCCGATGAAGTTGAAAAAACTTACGATAGGTCCTTTAAAAAATTTATCGAAGTCCACAGTTAGTCAAGAACCCCGCCCACAGGGCGGGGCATATAAAAAAATACAATTGTAAAGATAACCTTGGATTTGAAAAACGAAAATTGACCAGCACTCAAACCAGCCGATTCACCCCGGGGCAAGCCCTGGGGCACTCTCGGCTAATTTTGGTGGAAGGAAATGGTAGAGGCTAACGCTCCTCCAGAAATTTATCGACGTCGGTGGGGTCGGGGAATGCCGATGTCGCACCGTAGTCCGTAGTCGTGAGGGCGCCCGTGGCGTTACCAAACTTTGCTGCTTCAAGTAGATTAGTTGTCTGGAGATTTGAAAGTTTATCAGTATTTTTTAGCAAATTGTGAAGTAGACCGGCCATGAAACCATCCCCGGCTCCCGTAGTATCTTTTACCTCGACCTGATAGCCGTCGAGTCTTTTAATCCGGCCGTTCCTGTAAAGTAGACACCCCCGTGCGCCAAGAGTTACCACTACTGTCTTCGGCCCCCGAGCGGACAAATTGGTAATTCCTGTTTTTAAGTCTTCTGTGTCGGTTAGAAAGTACACTTCCTCTTCACTGAGCTTGATCAAATCCACTTTTCCCAGTAAAGATTCAACTAGACTTTTTAGTTTGGAAGGTTCTTCCCATAGGTTTAACCGAATGTTCGGATCCATAGTAACTTTGAGGTTCTCATCTTGAGAGATGGCTACCGCCTTTTTCGTAGCTCTAAGGGACTCTGGTTGGGTAAAGGAGATGGAGCCAAAGTGAAAGACTTTAGCTTCCCCTAGGGTCGCCGCGTCTATTTCTTCAGGTTGTAAAAGTTCGTCGGCACCGGGATTCCTATAGAATGCAAAATCTCTATCCCCTTCTTTCGTCAGGGACACGAAGGCAAGTGTCGTATTAGCGCGATCTGTTTTATAAAGCTGGTCTATATTTACCCCGGCCTCGAAGAGTTCTTGGGTCAGAAAGTCTCCGAAACTATCTTCCCCCACTTTTCCAATGAATCCAGCATCGGATCCGAGCTTGGCAAGGCCCATAGCGACGTTGGCTGGAGCTCCCCCGAACCGTCTGCGAAATCCGGGAACTTCCGAAAGCGGTAAGCCGGATTCCGTGGGAACGAAATCTATTAGCGCTTCTCCTAGAGTGAAAATATCTGTCATAATACAACAATTATACCCAAAATTGCGCTGTTTTGAACGGGCAAAGACCGTTGACGGGCTAAATATTAACTACGATCTAAGTCATGCAATTCTCTCTCCTAAGACCAACTTCTAATTCAGTCTACAGGAAAAAATAGTCCCTATTTGAGAAACTTAGTTATCTTCACCTATTAGGTGATATCTAAAGCGTTAAATTAAGTCCCTCTTCCAGGGCTTTCAACCAGCACCCAGTTTGATATCGATTACCGGAC
>JBDGQU010000105.1:0-7183 GCA_042218715.1 Bipolaricaulia bacterium
TCGGACTTGTCCGACAGGGCATCCGTGTTAATCTCCAGAATGTCGAATCCGAGATCCGCTGCTTTGGAGATATACGGAACCACGTCCGCGTCCCAGCTCTTGGTCCAATAAGCGTAATATATTCCGATTTTGTTCATCGCATACCTCCTGTTATTTAATTATGGTTTTACCGAACTTTCGTTGTTCTTAAGTTTTCTGCTATTTAATTACGCCTTCCACGAGGACAAGCCTACTAAATGGTGAACTCAGGAACTGTCCGGAGTAAAAACGGAATCCTTGATCTCCTCGTCTACCTTTATGTCGTAGACCTTTACCGTATATCCTTCGTGCTCATCTTCTTCTTCGAGCAGGAATTCGTTCTTGTCGGCTTCTGCCCACCTATGCCAGTCTTCTGCCCCACCGATTGTAGCTATGTGTTCTTCTCTGTACCTTTTCCAAAATGGTCTTATCATCGTAAACGGAACTGCCATCCAGCTTTCGCTGCTCAGCTCTTTATAGAAACTACTGTTATTTGCTTGATTTACTATGATCCCCATTGACTTTTCAGACTCGAGGCTAGTTGCGTCCAGTCGAAAGGCTTCATCTTCGGTCCCAATATTTTTTATTCTGTACCAGAATTCGGCAGGTTCACCCTGCATAGTTCCCTCAATTTTGCAGCTTAAGGTGGTTAACTCGTCGAAATCGGTCTCCTCCGCAAGGATCCTTCCGTTCACCAAAAAAAGAAGAGAGAAAACCAATAATAGACTTACCGCAATCAGAACTGGCTTTTTGAACGTGAACATCTTTGAACCTCCTTTTGTAGGAAATTTAACGAACAAAACCGAAAAACATAGACAATAATAAAACACGATTCTACTATACATTTTTTGCCTTAAAAATACAAATATTGCGACTATTTCGGCTTCTCCAAGTTCTAGCTAAATTGTTTTAGGATACGGCGTTAAAACCTGTTGGATTGACCTGAAGAGACTCGAAACTAGCAGAGATTAGATGTGAAAGTGGTCCGAAAATCGTAAGCAAATACTTCTGTAAATTTACCGAAACTTGGATTTTGACGAGCAAGTTGATAAGATCACTGAGGTTCTTATGGCAGAATCGGATGAAATTCATTCCGGCTTTCAGGAAAGTTTCGATAAAGTTCCCCGTAGTCCATTACATCTAAGGAGAGAAAAAACCATGCAAGCTAAAAACATAATTCGCGTTGCAATCGGGGTTGGATTAATTTTAATGGTGCCTTTGATAGCAATGCAGTTTACCGAGGAAGTGGTTTGGGGTGTAGCTGATTTTGTTATTATGGGTACTCTCCTATTCGGCACCGGTCTGGGGCTTGAGGTCACACTGAATAAGCTCACTAAACCAGTGTATCGAGCCACTTCATGCACAGTTATCGTGGTAGCGTTTCTCCTTATTTGGGCGGAACTAGCTGTTGGCGTGTTTGGAACTCCATGGGCTGGTTCTTGATTGGGAAAGAGCTAGCCAGTTGGGGGAGGAATCAAGAAAGTACTCCAGCGTAAAAATCTAAGACAAAACCACCCCCAGCGGTTGGGGGCGGTTTATCTATCTAACGGACTTCTATCCAACTCCGTTTCATCAATCGAGGAACTTGTTACCTTCTACCTCGATATTGCCGTAAAAATTGAAGTGGACGAACGGTTGTTCGTTCCCGTTGGGTAGCAAAAGCTTCGTCGGAAGAGGAACCTCTTCGGGGTGGCCTCCTGAGACTTTGGTCGGTGGCATGATGAAGTGTATTTCCAGCTTGTCTCTGTCAGCAATTCCAAACCCCAGTTCGTTATCCTCGCTCCTCATCTTCGGGGTCAACATAACGTGGATTAACCGTCTTTCGTCCAGCTTTTCTCCATTTCGGTAGAAGTCACCTAGGCCCCAGAGGGTGACGTAACTAAAGGTGGCGGGCATAAATGGCTCACCTATACCTGTAGAACCGTGCATCCAGACGTTTGTGGCCGCGCCGCCAAAAAATTGATGGTGAGGACCGACCGGGATCAGCTTTTTAAGTACAACCCGGTAAGTGTTCTCCCCGGAGGGATCCTTGAAGGTGGCCTCCAGGTCGGCTTTATCCTTTGAGTTTTTACTATCTATCGGTGTCTTGTCCCAGATGGTCATAGACAATTCTCCTTCCGAGACGGCTACTTTATTGGAAAAGGGTCCTGGTTTTTTGGTCGTGGTAAATTTTTCTCCGTCTTCGCTTACTTTCCTGCCGGCCAGCGGTAAGTCCTCGAGCATCTTTGGCCGATCCGGAGACCCGAATACTTCCGGGTTCAACTTTCTGAGCCCAGGGTAGATCCACAAACCTTCTCCACTTGCAGTAACGGTAGTTTTGGTGTCATCCATTGTTCCAAGACTTACTACCCCTACTCCGACGACCAGGGCAAAAGCCAACGCGAAAACCGTAAGTTTCGTGGTGAATTTTTTCAGGTTCATGATTACCTCCTCGTAATCAAATTAATTTAATCGCTATACATTTTGCTTCTTTTCTTCTTCGAGCTTTTCTTCAGTATAACTATAGTGGGTAGGGAGGTAGAGTTATGTAACCTAGCTTACGTCAGGGGAAAAAGGTTATTTCAGTTGCCAGATAAGTGGCGGTTGGCGGCTAATCAATATTGACAGTAAGTTCTACGGAGTAAAAATTGAGTTTCTTTGTTTCTAACGTGTAGGGTTAAAAAGAAGCTTGGCCCTCGGCCCTTAGGTTAATTTATGGAAGCTCTTGCCTTTAACCCGTCTTTGTCTTTGATAAAGATACTTCCCCTTCCCTTTTCTATTAATCCTTCGGATTCGAATTCGTTCAGGTTGGCGGTGGTGGTTTCCCGGGTGGAGCCAATTAGTTTTGCGATCTCTTCGTGAGTTAATGAAGGTTTTATTTTCACACCGTTCCGACTCTCTTCTCCATACTTTACCGCGAGCTTGTGGAGAGTCGCAGCTAACCTGGAAGGGACGTCCTTGAACAGGAGATCGGCCAGACTGTTCTGGATCTCACGTCTGTGTTGACCGATCTTTTTGGCTACGCTAAGTGATAACTCCGGGTTCTGTTCGGTAAAGTGAAGAAAATCTCGTTTGGAGATGGTACAGAGTACGACGTCTGCAATTGCTTCAGCCTTCAGGCTTCTGTCCTCTTCACCGACTACTGACATCTCCCCAAATGGTTCCCCCTGGTCCAGGATTGAAACCGTAAATTCTTCGCCTGCTGGACCCAGGTAGGAGAGCTTCACCTTCCCTTGTTTTAAGAAGTATACCGATTCACTCGGCTCGCCGGGAAGGTATATCAGTTCACCTTTTTTGAATTTAAGATCCTTTACCCAGGATCCAAGTTCTTCCAGCTGGTCTTCGTGTAGCTGGGTAAGTAGGTCAAACTCTTTAAGTTGCCATAGGACGTTACAGGTGTTTTTCATAGCATCAACTATTTAGTTCTAGTTTTAGAATGGCTAATCTTCAACCAAAGCAAATAAATTATTTAACGATTCCGCAAGCGTAGGATGGGCAAAAACACCTTCTTTCAGATTCTTGTAGGAAAGTTCGCCCATCATTGCTATTTGTATTGCCGAAGCTATTTCTCCGCCCTCGATTCCGAGAATTGCCGCTCCCAATACTTTTTCGGTTTCTCTATCTACAACTACTTTCATCATTCCTCGGGTCTCATTTACCTCCAGGGCCCGCGCAACTCTTTCCATAGGCAATGTTGCAACCTGAACGTCGTAACCTTCTTCCCTGGCTTCTTCTTCCGTCAGCCCGATCCGACCTAATTGGGGATCTATAAAAACGGTATAGGGGACTTCTCGGTCCTTTATCGAGCGGTCTCCGTCTTCGAATAAGTTGTCCCGGAGGACACGAAAATCGTCGTAAGAGATGTGGGTAAAAGCAGGTCCACCTTTTACGTCCCCAAGGGCATAGACGTTTTCCTGATTTGTTTCTAACCTGTCGTTTACTTTAATATGACCCCTCTTGGTAGTCTCCACATCGGTATTCTCCAGGCCCAGCGAGTCCGTGTTGGGTGCCCGTCCCGCAGCCACCAGCAAATGGCTGCCTGTTTCGGCCGTGGAACCGCTTGTAACTACTCTAATGCCTTCCGGGTCCTTTTCGACCTTTTGAACTTCTTTATCAAGTTCGACTTTGATCCCGTCTACTTCCAGTATCTCCCTTACCTCTTCGGCAATGTCTTTGTCCTCGTGAGTCAATAACTGAGAACTGCGCTGGAATATAGTTACTTCCGCCCCGAACCTCCGGAACGCCTGGCCGAATTCTACTCCAATATAACCCCCACCGATTACTAATAATTTAGAAGGTACCTCTCCCAGTTCCATGATCGAGGTTGAATCCAGATAGTCAACTTCATCTAGACCCTCGATTGGCGGAGCCGACGGTCTGGCGCCAGTGTTGATAAAGATCTTTTCCGCTTCTACAGTCTGATCTTCTCCATGGTCTTTGGATACTTCGAGGGTGTAGGGGTCGGTAAACGAAGCCTCTCCGCGGATCAGGTCAAGTCTCGATTTTTCTTTTATTTGATCCAGATTCCCCTTCCGAAAGCTCTCGACGATACTCCTTTTTCTTTTTCTGACTGTCGATAGTTCGACTTCGTTTTTGCCTATGCTGATACCGTATTCTTCGGCCCGTCCTGCAAGATGGGCCACTCGCGCACTGGCGATTATCGTTTTCGTCGGCGTGCAACCTTCGTTCACACAGGTTCCTCCGACGTGTTTTCTTTCGATCAACGCGGTCTCCAGCCCCTGATCTGCCAGGTAGAGGGATAAAGGGGTACCTCCCTGGCCGGAACCTATTACGACGGCATCGTAGCTCGATCCACGATTGGTTGAGTTCATACTTTTCCTCCTCGGAAAAAAATTAATTGGGAACTTTGTCTAGTTTACTCAACACCCGTTAACCCGACTTCGTTTTTAAGACCGTTGTTCCCGTTTTTAATAAGTCAATTATTCCACCGTAGGAGGCAGGCACAATCCAAATCTAACTATTCCATTATTTTCTGGTTCTTTCGACAAATTTAGGATATTTGAATTGGCTCAGAAACCACGCCGGATTTTTCGGCAGTGGCTTCCGGAAAATTCTCTACTTTACTCATCCGGCGGCTACTTCCATCTCAGTTGCCTTTCCTCTCCCGCTTAGCTCGCCTCCCACCCGACCAAGCAACCGGGCGTTAATTGCTACGATCACTGTTGAAAGGGACATTAAAGCGGCTCCTACGGCTGGAGATAGTAATATCCCGAATCCATAGAGCACACCTGCCGCCAGGGGAATCGCAAAAATATTATAACCGGCCGCCCACCAGAGGTTTTGGACCATCTTGCTGTAAGTCGCCCTTGCCAGCTGGACTATTGCCGTAAAGTCCCTCGGGTCCGACCGTACCAATACTACGTCCGCCGCCTCAATCGCGACGTCGGTCCCGGCCCCGATGGCGATCCCTGCATCCGCTTCAACAAGAGCCGGAGCGTCGTTTACCCCGTCTCCAACCATAGCAACGGTAAACCCTCTTTCTTTTACTTCTTTTACCTTTTCAGCTTTTTCGTCGGGCAATACTTCCGCAAAGTAATCGTCCAATTTCAGTTCGTCCGCCACCCAGCTGGCCACGTTTTCGGCGTCCCCGGTAAGCATCATTACTTTTACTCCCATTTCCTTTAGGTTTTCTATTGCAGTGTATGATTCTTCTCTAATTATATCGGCCAGAGCAATCGCTCCTACCACTTCATCGTTTTCTATTATAAAGACCACGGTCTTTCCCTGATCGGTCAGCTCGTTTATCTTCTCGTTTTCAACCTTTTGGTTATTTTCTTTGAGGTATCCCGGACTAACCGCTTTGACGTTTTGCCCATCTACTTTAGCTTTGGCTCCTCTACCCGGTATTGCCTCAAAATCTTCCGGAGCGGGAAAATCAATTCCTTTTTCTTCTGATTTTTTCACTATGCCCTGGGCAATCGGGTGTTCGGATCTGCTTTCCAGGCTTGCCGCTTTCTTTAATAACTCATCCTGAGAAAAACTACCAAGGGGAATAACGTCCGTAACTCCGAATTCACCTTTTGTCAGCGTCCCCGTTTTATCGAAGATCACCGCATCGATGTTTCTGGTCCGTTCAAATGCTGATCTGTCTCGAACCAGGAGTCCGTTTTTAGCTGATAGCGCCGTCGAAACAGCTACTACTAAAGGAATAGCCAAACCAAGGGCGTGAGGACACGTAATAACCATCACCGTGACCATTCTTTCCAGAGAAAACGCAAAGTTTCTACCCAGGGAGAGCCAGGTGGCTAGGGTAACAGTACCTACACTGAGGGAAATTATAGTGAGCCAAAGGGCGGCTCGATCCGCAAAATCCTGCGTCTGGGACCGGGATTCCTGGGCCTCTTCTACCATCCCAATAACCTGGGAAAGGTAGGTATCTTCTCCCACTTTCTCTACTTCTACGGTTATCGAAGATTCCCCGTTTACCGCTCCGCCGATTACTTCGTCGCCTTCTTCTTTTTCAACCGGCTTGCTTTCTCCTGTAATCATGGCCTCGTTGACGCTGGTTCGTCCTTCGGCTATTCTTCCGTCGGTGGGCATCTTTTCGCCCGGTTTGATCAGTACTTTATCGCCTGGCTTTAGCTCGTCAATCGGGACCTCTTCAGTCGATCCGTCATCTTTAAGGAGGTGAGCGGTTGAAGGCATCAATTTTACCAGTTCTTCGAGGGCCCGGGAGGCTCCCATTACGGATTTCATTTCGATCCAGTGACCGAGGAGCATCACGTCGATCAAAGTTGCAAGCTCCCAGAAGAAGACCTTTCCGCTTAGACCAAAAACCACGGCACTGCTGTAACTGTACGCCACGGTGATTGCTAACCCAATTAAAGTCATCATTCCAGGCTGTCGGTCATCAAACTCGTCGATAAGCCCTGTTAAGAACGGCCAGCCTCCGTAAAAGAAGATAGCGGTGGAAAACACAAACTGCAGGTAACTATCACCTGGAAACGCTATTAGTGCTTCGATTCCAAGCAATCCTTGAATTATCGGGGCTAAAATCAGAACGGGAACGGATAAAACCAATGAAACCCAGAACCGGCGACGGAAATCTTTTACCATTTGAGCGTGGTGGTCCTTTTGCCCTGCTTCTTTGTGATCTCCTTTATTGCCTTGGTTTATTTCGCCGTCTTCAGTCTTCATCGGATCCTCCTCATTTAATTTAGTCTTT
>JBDGQU010000106.1:0-2816 GCA_042218715.1 Bipolaricaulia bacterium
GTTGATCGATAGGTTAAAAGACATGCTGAATATCTCCGCCTCGGAGATAACCCAGAGAGTAAAACTTAAGGGCAGGAACGCGCCCTCCGGACAGGGGTTGAAAGTAGACCGGACCCAGGAAGGGTTATCCCTGGATGAATGGGTAGTTCACCTATTAATCGAAGGTAAGCTTAGCAGAGGGACCCTGGAAGAGGAAGGGATTCTCGAAGAGCTTGAGCCCCAACTGCAACCCCTGGCGAAAAAAATTCTGGAAGGGAGGGATTCCGGCAAAGACCTGGAGGAAATAATGGGGGAAATGGGGGAGAAAGAACGAAAGGTGCTCTCTCGAATATCACTAGTCGAAGTTAGGTTTGAGGAGGAAAACACCGAGAAGGCCTCCGAGGAAGTAGTAAAGAAGTTCATAAAACAGAAGCGACTACCAAAACTCCAGGAGGAGCGCAGGAAGGCGATCGAAGAGGGTGACGAGGAAAGGATTCAGCGACTCCAGGAAAAAATCGTGACCCAGCAGGAAAAGCTTAAGAAATACCGAGGTAATTAGGTATATTAGGAATTAAAGTCGTCTGTCCTTCCAATAATTATTGATTACAAGATTCGTAAGTCTTCCGGTGACCATTCAGGAAAATCCTATCGGAGGCCGAGCGGGCACGGTTCCAGCACCCAGTTTGCTATGAACAACCAGTATGTTGAGAAAACCTTCATAATAAATCCTAGCTGTAAATAAACACAAATTTTTGGCCCAGATAGCAAACTAGGTGCTGGAGAGCGAGGCCGAGATCGGAAACAGCGATTTCCACGCCGGGGAAATCGCCTGTGGTTTTATCGAATGGTCACCGGAAGACGCTATCCAGTATCTAACCAAAGAGCAAGCAGATAGAATACTACAATATCTTTGACAGTTTGAGCCCGTTAATTGTAAATAGCCAAGCTTAATCCTGTACCCTATAATTCGGGCTTCCGAGCCGGTAAATTTCCGACTCGCGTGCTCAAACTGTTCTCTTCGTGATAGTGGTTTTCCACTATAGGACGGTGTATGCATGAAGATTTAATCTCATTCGATTATGGTAATATCCCTCACCAGCACCCAGATTGCTATTGGCGTCAAAATTGCTATCGATCTACAGCTAAGATTGAAATTGAAGGTTGTTTCCTATCTTGTTTATCCATAGCAATCTAGGTGCTGGTCGGTCAGACATATGCGCCGCGTCGCTGGAATTTTCCCGACTCGGGGCCCTGGACAAAAGAAGGTAGTATGTGGGTTGAGTGATTAGCCCTTACGGTGGCCATGGGAGACCAACCTGCTAAAATTAATGCGTAAGGAGCCCGGCCCTTCTAACCCTAGGATAATTCCTTCAAAGCGGACTGGACCAATTCCTCGACTTCGAGATCGTCCCCGCGATCCCTGACCCGCGAAATCGCCTTCCTGGCTTCCTGCACGGAGAACCCCAGGGAATCCGAGGTAAGAGCCTGTACTGCCATGCTTACCTTGCTATCGGCGCCAGCGCTAACGCCAGAAGTATCGAACTCCATTTCCGACACCTTTTCCTTGAGTTCGAGTATCAACCTCCTGGCGGTTTTCTTACCTATTCCCTTTATCGAAGTTAGCGTGCTCAGTTCCTCCTCCAGTATCGCTCGCCTGAATTCGGTCTTGTCCATGGAAGAAAGAACGGTAAGGGCGGTTTTGGGCCCGAGACGGGAGACGGAAAGCATCATTCTAAATACCTCCCTTTCCCGGGGACCGGAAAATCCGTAAAGGTTCATATCGTCTTCTTTAACGTCCAAATGAAGGAATACCTTTACCTGGTCCCCCTCCTCGCTCAACCCGTCCAGGACACCACGGGAAGGTTTTATCGCGTACCCAATCCCTCCGGACTCCACAACCAGATAATCCTCGTCGTATTTGACCAACTCTCCCGTAATGTAGTCGAACATCTCTATTACCCCTCTTTTTCTACATTAGTCCGATCGAAATCAACCTCTCCCGAAGTCAACTCCTCGAGCCTGCCCAGCAAAGCTTCCCGTCGGCCCAGCGGCACGGAAAGTGACAGCTTCGGTTTCTCACCGTAGTTCCTTTCCAGGACTTCCACTCCGTCGAATTCAGCCAGCGCTTCCGCCACTTTTCCCGTAAAAGAATAAGGGAACGATATCAGGTATTTCTCCCTCTCCCGTCGGGAGACAATTTTTCCAGTCCGAATTACCCCTCGGGCGGTGTCCGAATAAGCGCGAACCAATCCGCCGGTTCCCAGTTCGGTTCCGCCGAAGTATCTGACGGCAAAGATCGCACAGTTCCTCAGTCCCTCTCCACTGATCACCTGCAACATCGGTTCTCCCGCCGTACCGGACGGTTCACCGTCGTTATCGTAACGTTCCACCGGGCGGCCGGATTCGACGATCACGGAGGCCGAGGCAATGTGAGTCGCCTTAGGAAATTCCTCGGCCAGTTTCTCTCTCCCCTGGGCCAGGTCCTTTTTCGTCTCTGCAGGGATACCGATCCCGATAAACCTCGATCCTTTCCGATTTATAGTTGTCCGGGACGATTCGGCAAAGGTCTTGAATTCATGCTGGCTCATAACGATTACATTCCCGTTATCCCGCAAATCTGCCGGGTAATTGCCCAATTATATAGCTAATCCCGGTCTGGTTAAACCTAACCCAATCGTTGAGAAAAAGGAGTCGAGTTAACTTAAACACTAGCAAGCCGGGCTCCTTGACCGGGCTAATACTACCTTCGGGCTTCCCGGGCCGGTCAGACATACCCGCCGCGTCGCTGGAATTTTCTCGGCCCGGAGCCCTCGACAAAGGTAGTCAATAAGTTGAAT
>JBDGQU010000107.1:0-3739 GCA_042218715.1 Bipolaricaulia bacterium
TTTATCTCCCTCTACCGCTAACCTGGCTGCCGGATTTAGGGTATTTTCAGGATTTAAGGTCAAAACAGTTGCCAGGTAAACGGTAGAGGGAGAATAACGGGCGAAATATTAAGTTCAATTGTGGTGAAAGAACCGAGAATAATAGAGTTTAGGTTTCCTGGCTATCGGTGAGAAAGGTCTGGGTTCGAGCTGGAGCGTCTAGTAGAAATACCGGAAGCAAATTCGAATTTCCGGGAGGTGTAACCGTGACTCGTGAAAGTAAAAAATGGGAGATCGTTGAGGTAAAAAATCTCATCTGGAAGAAACTTTGTAGGTCGAAGAACGGCAAGGTAGATTTCGCACCGCTGTTGTTCGACGTTAAAAAGGGAACTCCTAGCTCTCCTACGTTTACGAAGACGGTAGACCTTATGAAGAGACAGGGCTACGTGACCGATGATAGGCCGAACTACGGACATTACTGGGTAGAGCTCAAAAGAAACGGCCAAAAAAAGTGCAAGGCGCGTTCGACTGGGTTAAAGTCAAAGCGGACTAGTGGATAACAGAATTAATTGAACGATCGTAATTCAACTAATAGACTTTAACCTAACGTGAGCGCGGAGATAAGACAGTTTAAAGATACAGATCGAAATAAAGTAAGAGAAATAGCGATTTCTACTGTATCCGGCTATCCTCGTTCAGATATTCAGTTGGTTGCTGATTTGGTCACTGAATATTACGTTACTTACGAACCCGAACATCTACTTATTGCAGAAGCGGAAGGTGAAGTCGTAGGCTACTTATCGGGATGTTTTGACTCCACTCGTTGTAGGTGGATAAAAGGTACCAGGGTAATTCCTAAGGCTATAATTAGGGCGCTTGGGCGGAGGGAAATTGGCTGGAAAGAGGTTAGGTACCTTGGTTCTTTTATATACGTGGCAGCACACGGAGGACTCAAAAGTTCCCCACCCGGGGGATATCCCGCCCATTTTCACATAAACATAGCGGAGGAATGGAGAGGACAAGGATTGGGTACTGGGCTCACGAAAGAATTCCTGGCGATGTTGGGCAAGAATGGCATAAGTGGCGTTCACGTAAGAGTTCGAAAGAACGATAGGAGAGCTAGCAGGTTTTTTCGGTCACTGGGGTTTACCCGGGATAAAGGCTATCCGGTCCTGGTCGCTGAAGGGAAGGAATTTCGGACCTCTAGATCAATAATTTATACGAAGAAAATAGATACTGGGACTATTGATTAAGTTTGACCAGCCTGTTGGCACTTCTGGCAAATGGAACTCCTTTTCTTGCCAGGGTGATACTTAGAATTAGTTTCTTTGGATCGTCTATTTTATCCTTTGGTATGGTTAATTCGTAGGACTTCCTTCCACTTTCGAAGCTGTAACCGTTGTCATTTTCTACTTCGGACTGGTTGTGGTAAAGCTTCTTTTTCCGGAACCTAAATGAATGTGACTCTCCTGGTGTATTACTACCATCCTTGTCCCGAGTGAAAGGCTTGAGGATAACCTGTATTTCGTTTCCTGACCGGTATCTATTGAAAAAGTTTATTCTCAGTTTAAGGGTGTCGATATTATCAACTAAACTTACCGACTTCATATCGGGATAACGCCTCAGTGTCGCCAACCTACTCCTTCTCTTCGGATTTAAATATGAAAGAAACGACTCGTCTTCTTCTTCGTTTAGTATGAAGTCACCGGGAAGGTTTGATGTACCTTCGTACTTCGTGGAGTTGTTCAACGAGAGGCTCGGCACAATCCCGAATAACTCGTTTGCCCGAGCAAAGCTAATTAGGTATTTCCTCATAAGTTGATTTTGAGTCCTGTACTTACCGATGGCCCTGAGTTTATGCAGGCGCTCTCTAAAGTCCAAGGGAACGTTTACCCACTCCGTGTCAAGCTCTTTCAAATTTGGCGGTTCCGATAAAGTTGCCTCCAGGAATTGACCTCGGGGCCAGGGAAACTTTACGCTGTGAACGAGGTAACTCAACATGGTTGTCTCATCGAGACCGTCGGAACTCTCATTTTTTAACTGTTCCAGTCCATAAAGAACGAATCCGTTTGTCGCCCAATGGTCCGGATGAGTGTCGTTGGGGTGGGGGAGATAGACAGTATCCGGTTTGTAATCTGACATCAATCTTGTTACGTCCTCTACCACTGCCTTTCCACAGTACAGGGCTTCTTCAGTGTAGCTATTATCGTATGGTGAATGGTCAGTTTTCGTATACTTTGAGTAATAGGGATGGTTTTTGTTCCAATAGTTAGTCCACATCTGGCTGAGGCCCCTGTCGGGATAACCGAAGAATTCCACATCTTTCTCGGTTAAACCCAGGTAATCCATCGCGTCCAGAGTCTCATTTTGACGCTTGTAGCCCAGTTTAACGAAATCAGCCTTAAAAAAAGGAAGAAATGGTGGGCGCCTAATCTGGCCGTCACCGTTAGTCATCACGGCTATCTTTACTTGCTTATCGGATGCGACGTATCGTTGAATAAGTCCCCCGGTGGCTAAGATCTCATCGTCGTTGTGGGGGGCAAAAATCAGAATCCTTTCACCTTTAGTTTTTTCCGTCTCTTCTGATTTCATCTTTTTTTTAGCGTCCGTTACACTCATTTTTTGGTTTTTAATGATTACCCCGTGTTTTTTGTACCACAAAGTCTTTTATCCCGTCTATTTATCGGAACGTTAAGTATAACCCATGGTTTGGTAATTATAAAACTCAGTTTAAATGCCGTACTGGGTTAATAGGGATTAATTTGGATTAATAAATTATTGGCAAATAACTCTCACTTTTTGTGTCACTCAAAGGTTATAAATATATAAGTTATCCTTACATGAATGGGATAAGAATCACGCAATCAGGTGGACTAGAGACTCGTCGGTTTAGTTTGAGATTAGTAAAGTTTAATACGGAACCGTGTAATCCCAAATTATACCGATCTAACAATACCATAGATCCCAAAAAGAGAAATAACAGGATTCCGGTCTAAGCGGACTAGCCGTGGGTGCTCTTGGGACCTTCCCTGGGGTAAAACGGATAGCTCCGATAGCAGCTACTGGGGCAAATCGTTGACTGCTTTTTCTGCGTCCTTGTTTAGCACGTCCGCGTAAACTTGGGTCGTTTGGATGGACGAGTGTCCGAGTTGTGATTGGACCAATCTTAGGTTGTAGTCGCTAGATCTGTATAGCATAGAGGCATAAGTGTGACGGCAAGAGTGGATGGAGAACCTCTCCGGAAGATCCGCCCGCTTTGCCCACCTTTTAAATACGTGATAGACTGCCTGACGGCTTAACTTATCAGACTTTCCGCTTGGGGATTGAAAAAGAAGGTCGTCGTCACTGCTGGGCTGGTCGTGTTCCTTCTTCCATTTGATGTACTGTTTTAGATGGCTCTTAAGTTCGACACCTATTGAGACGCCTCGCTTTTTATTACCTTTGCCGCTCCTGACAATTATGGACGAGCCGCCTTGATCGATGAGGAGGTCCCCAATTTTTAGTTCACAGATCTCAGACACCCTCAAACCTGCGTCCAAGGCGATATGCAAAATACACCAGTCTCTCACGGGGATATATTTGCCATTTTGTTTACCTTCCCTTGCTGCCCTCCGGAGGGTCTTTTTCAACCGCTTTACTTGCCTCTCAGTTAGGAAATCTTCTTGTGTCAGTTCTAAACTCATAATTCGAGCTCCTGTTTTGGTTATTTCCGGTAATTCACTGTCTGGTACACCGAGGAAGAAAATTTATTCTTAACTAC
>JBDGQU010000108.1:0-8442 GCA_042218715.1 Bipolaricaulia bacterium
TCGGTCAGACATATGCGCCGCGTCGCTGGAATTTTCTCGGCCCGGAGCCCTTCTCTTGTATTTCAAAAAGCAGGCCGGGTCCCTGTGCCTGGCCGGTAGTCTCGATAAAGATCCTTCTTTAACAATTCCCGGGTAGAGAGCAATCATTGGCACAGAAGGATAAATCCGCCTTCGAGAAAGAAATGGGGTTAGTCAAAAAATCTAACCAGGCCCTGGCTTCTTAGCTGACATCAGTCGAGTGAATCCTCCCAGGTACTGGTTACTCTCGACCTCTTCGAAACCAAATTGCTCCAGTATTTCCTTCCAATCTCTGGCAATATAGTCGTAAGCGTATTCGCATTCAGCAGCTCTGAACGGTAATCTCATGTATAGAGGAAGGTCCCTTAACTCGAATTCTCCGTAATCGAGCATATAAAACCTTCCACCCGGCTGTAAAGCCTTGTATGCGTTTTCCAGGGTCTTTTCCCGGGCGGAATGGGGTAAACCGTGGATAACAAAAGAAGTTAACACCTTATTGAACTGCGATTCGTAAGGCAGGGGCTGATCTACCCTCATGTTTTTCACTTTTACGTTAGGCTTATCGCTGAATTTCTGCCTGAACTGGTTGATCCCCTCTTTACTTATATCAAGCCCCAGAATTTCACCTTCTTCTCCTATATATTCCGCCATGAACCGGGCGTTGTAACCCGCCCCGGCTCCCAGATCGAGAATTCTATCTTCCGTGTTTATGTCCATATCCCCGATTGCCCGGGTGATAAACCTTCTGTATCTTCCTATGGTGACGAGATTCAGAAAGTTCTCGTAATATCTAGCGGCAATCCCGTCGATCTCTATGTGTGAGTCCGGATAAAGTTCACTCAAAAGAACTCCTTATATTGCTAAAATTTTGTCCTTAATCGCAATTTTGTAGGGATATCAACTTCCAACGATACCCTTGAAGTTGTCCACTATTTTCCCAAAAGATTTCGAGGCCTCTGAATCCGGATATGCTTTTACGAAGGGAACCCCTTCGTCACCGGTCTGAACTATCCTCTGGTCCAGCGGGATTTGGCCGAGGAAATTAGCGTCTATCTCCTCAGCGGCTTTCTCGCCTCCCCCTGATTTGAATATTTCGGTCCTTTCCCCGCAGTGGGGACAGATAAACCCGCTCATGTTCTCGATAATTCCTATTACGGGTAAATCCAGCTTCTTAGAAAAGTTGACCGCCTTCTTCGAATCAAGAAGAGATAGGTCCTGAGGTGTAGTTACTATGATCGACCCGTCCATATCGTTCAACAATTGGGCGATAGACAGTGGTTCGTCTCCCGTTCCCGGGGGTAGGTCGATTATAAGGTATTCCAGTTCTCCCCAGTTCACGTCTCCCAGAAACTGTTCTATTGCCCTCATCTTTAACGGGCCACGCCAGACCACCGGAGAGTCCGTACTCGGTAGAGTGAAGCCTATTGACATTACTTTTAAATTGCCGAGACTCGGTGGTTCCATGTCGTCTTCGTTTCCGGTAATTTTTCCGTCTTCCAATCCCAAAATTTTGGGAATATTTGGCCCGTGGAGATCCGCGTCCAGTAGTCCCACGTTACCGTCCGATTCTTCTGCTAACGACGCAGCCAGATTTGCAGACACTGTACTTTTTCCCACTCCACCTTTTCCGCTCATTACCACCAGAGAATGTTTCACGTTCTCCAGCGTTATTTCATCCGTGGATGAACCCTTAGTTTGTTTTTCATGACCTTTTACCATTTATATCCTCCCTGTGGATTATTATCGCTCTTCGATCGGGTAAGAAGTCTAGTATTTGACTAATTTAAAATCTTTTAATCGTGCAAAATTCAAAAAATTTTTGCCAAAAGCTACGGTCAAACCTCGTTAAATTCTAGCATATGCACGGGCTAAATCAATCCGGCACCGTAATTAATTAGATGTTTCTAAATCAATAATAATTTAAGTCCATTAATCCGGGAGTTATTCTTCGCCTCCCTCGTTTCTCCTCCACTCGTAACCGGGTTCTTCCTCAAGTACTTCTCCCTCTCTCTTTTCTTTAACCGAGTATACCCCGACGAAAGAAAGAACAAATAATAAGAAGAGAAGGACTATTAGAAAAATGGCGACGGACGGGCCGGGTATAAAACCGATTTTGCCACGTTCCAGAGCTACCCTGAGGGTCTCGGCCTGGGTTGGATGTATAGTTATTTTCATAAACCAGCCTAGAATTATTGTCGAAAAAATCCAGAGGTAAATTCTTCTTAGCCTAACTGCTAGAGCGGACCATATGGAAACTTTATGTTCCGGTTCCCGCAGGTCATTCGACAGTACCTTCATCCACTCGGTTCGAGGCAGTGAGGCCCCTGGGTCCAGCATATTTGAGAGGAAATTTTCTTCAAGAAGCCTTAGTCGCGATCGCCAGACTTCGTGAATCTGATAGCGGTTAGCTTCCAAAGTTAGTATTGCAGCAGTTATCGGAATTGTAAGCAAGATTAGCGCCGGGTGGCGGGTTGGGGAGGCGTAGGACCAGGTGATCATACCTGCTACCATGACCATTGACCAGTAAGGAGTCCTATCCAACCTATTACGCCAGGTATTGACGCGCTGGACCTCGCCACGATACAGGTGTACCAGGACGTTACTCAGGATATCGCTCGTAATATCCGGTTCTTGTTCTTCGTTCTGTTCATCCTCGGGCATGCTATCACCGGTTAAGTTTAGCTTAAGATCGCTGTACACGCAAAATCAATCATGATTTCGCAATACAGATACTGGGTACTTACGGTTCTTTCTCTTTTTCAGGCACAATAAACCACTTGACAGGGAAGTGTGCATATGATAATATAGTTTCGAGTTAAGATCGAAACTTAATAACCTAAGAGGTGATTGTAATGCCATTTGGTGACGGAACTGGACCGAGAGGAGAAGGACCGAGAACGGGCAGAGGGCCTGGCAGAGGATTCGGAAGAGGTTTCGGGCCCGGCAGAAGATTTGCTGGGGTATGTAGGTCATTGAACCCAAACAATAGAGGTTACTGGAGACCTCATGGACCCATAGCCGGCAGTCAGGAAGAGGCAAGGGAAACAGAGAGGGAGTATCTTGCAAACGAAATAGAATTTCTGGAAGAAGAATTAGAGGCAATGAAGGAAAGACTGAGAGAATTGAGCGGAAAAACTTAATCCAGGGAGTGAAGGCAATGAAGGTAGCAGTTTAATTCGTTCCAGAACGCCAACATAACTGCTCTTTTTATTCGTAGGCGAGAGCCTGTTTTGCCTTTTCCGTTTGAAAGATCACAGCGTAGCTACTAGAATAGGTTCGGAGAGGTGGAAGTATGGAACGAGTAAGGGTTAAAGCTTTATTGGTAGACACATCTAATAATGCTCCCGTCGTCCTGCTTGAGGGAGACGATGATCATAAAGTCATGCCGATATGGATTGGGCAAAACGAGGCTCTCGCCATTTCTCTAAAACTTCAGGGGAAGGAGTTTGAACGACCACTTACTCACGACCTGCTTAAGTCCGTACTGGATAAGCTGAGTCAGAGGCTGGAAAAAGTTGTTATAGACGACCTTAGCAATAAAACTTACTACGCCACCCTGGAATTAAGAGGTCCAAATGACGAGGAGTTAAAAGTGGATTCTCGACCCTCCGATTCAATCGCTCTTGCCCTTAGAACGGACAGCCCAATTTTCGTAGATGACGAGATATTCGAGGACGTAGCGATGGAATCTCCATTTGACGAGGAAGACATTCAGGACGAAGAAGCAGGGGAGGAGTTCGAAGATTTCCTCGATCAACAGATGGAACTTAGGAAATTCAAGGAATTTACCGACGACAACTGATCTACACTTACCAGGTCCAAAGGTCCCCCAATATGTCTAAAAAAGAGAGGTTGGATGTTCTTTTAACGGAAAGGGAACTATGCAAAAGCAGGGAAAAAGCAAAAAGGGAGATAATGGCGGGTAACGTATACGTTTCCGGACAGCTAAAGGATAAACCCGGCAAGCAGGTTCCCACCAGCTCGGAGATAACTGTCGAACGAGACGAAGAACGTTACGTCAGTCGAGGTGGAAAAAAACTAGAAGCCGCTCTCGAAGATTTCGGTTTGGACGTGGAGGGTTTTAACGTTCTGGACATAGGCGCTTCGACCGGGGGATTTACTGATTGTCTGCTGGAAAACGGGGCAAAAAAAGTCTGGGCCCTTGATGTTGGCAAAGGACAGCTGGACTGGAGTTTAAGGCAGAAAGAAAATGTTGTGCCGATCGAAGGTAAAAACGCCCGTTATCTGAAACCGGACGAAATAAGCACGGTAATGGACCTCGTTACCATAGACGTTTCTTTTATCTCCCTGGAATTAATCCTACCCAACGCGAACCAACTCCTGCGTCCTGACGGTAAGATCATTTCTCTGGTGAAACCACAGTTCGAAGCGGGACCGGAGAACGTTGAGAAGGGCGGGGTGGTGACTGATCCCGAAATACACAAAGAGGTTTTAATGAAGATAAAGCGGTCCGCAGCAGAGGAAGGTCTAACAGTTGAGGGTTGTACCTTTTCCCCAATTCAGGGCAAGTCTAGCAGTAACATCGAATATTTCTACATGCTATCCCGATTGGAGGGAGGGTTAGAACCGGATGAGGTAGATCGTATAGTCGATATTGCGCACGATCATTTTTCTTAATAAAGTTTCAAAATTTCCCTCCTGGAGGTACTTCCTGTGATAAAAGCGGCTCTCACCGGAGGAATAGCTTCGGGTAAAACGGAGGTTCTAAAGGTAGCTAAATCCTTCACGCGGGTAAGGACGATCCAGGCGGATAACCTGGCGAAGGAAATATACAATCCGGACAATCCCTGCTTTGACGAGGTAGTTGAATTATTTGGTTCGGAAATTCTGACAGATGAAGGTAAAATCGACCTGGGTAAAGTTTCCGACTTAGTCTTTTCCGATCAGAGCCTGCGAAAAGAATTGGAGAGAATATCTCACCCTTACGTTAAAGGACGCTTAGAAGGAATTATTGGATGTTTGGAAGGGACGGATACGGAAATGGTTCTGGTTGAAATTCCACTTTTATTTCAGTCTACAACCGTGAAGTTCAATACGTTTGATACAGTTATACTTGTACTTGCCAGTGAAGAGGATCAACTAAAACGGCTCGTTTCCCGGGATGGTATTACCGTCGAGCAAGCCCGGGAAAGAATAGAATTACAAAGACTGCCGGAAAAAGCGGAAAAGGAGTCGGATTACGTAATTAAGGCCAACGGTACCCTAGAAGAGACGAGAGATAAGGCAAAAAGATTGATAGAAAGTATACTAAATTAGTCCTTTTTCCTTAGCCGTTTCCTTTACGAACTCGGTATCATTGTATTCAATTAGGTTGCCGGACACTATCTGATAGCTCTCGTGTCCTTTACCCGCTACGAGCAAACAACTATCCCGAGTTAATTCCTCAATTGCTGTTTCTATCGCAGTCTTTCTATTCGGTATCGACTCGTAGTCGGCCGTGGTTCCTACGCCTTGCTCGATCTCCCTGAGAATCTTGTGCCTATCTTCTTTCTTGGGGTTATCGTCCGTTAAAAAGAATCTATCGGCGTATACTGTCGCTACCTCTCCCATTTCCGGTCTTTTACCGCGGTCGCTCATGCCTCCGCATCCAAATACCAGCAATACCTTATCATAATGGTCTTGTAGTTCTTTGAGGGTACTTTCTAAAGCTCCCGGATTATGAGCGAAATCGATATAAACGTCCGACCCGTTATTGAGATTAATTTCTTCCAACCTACCGGACAAACGTTCTGCAGTTTCGAGTCTTCTAATAATCCGGGAAAAATCTTTTCCTCTCGTCAGCCCAACCGACACGGCGGCCAGTGCGTTGTAGACATTATACAATCCGGGAAAACTTAATTTTACGGTTTCAGTTCCCCAGGGGGAGTTTATCCTGAACTCTACCCCCCGGGTCGATTTATTTATCTTCTCAGCCACTATTTCTGCAGGTTCTCTTATTCCGTATTTTAGTACATCTGCCTCTGTTTTTTGCCCTATCTTCGTTGAAAGTTCTTCATCCGAATTCACTATTGCGGTACTGTCTTCAGATAGGTAGGAAAACAGCTTTAATTTTTCGGCAGCGTAGTCCTTCATGGACTCGTAGAAATCCAGGTGGTCCCGTGTCAGGTTGGTAAAGACACCGCAGTCAAAATCCACCTGGCTCACTCTGTCCATACTCAGGCCGTGGGAGCTGACCTCCATTACAAGATTCTTAACTCCCTGGTGTAGATCTTCGTGAGCGATCTCGTGAATTACCGGAGCTTCGGGAGTAGTCACTGGTTCTTTTTCCGGGTTAGAATCCGAGCGAGTTAATGTGGTGATCGAGTCCGTGTATTTTCCGAGGAGGTGGGCCGTGAGATGGGCGGTGGTAGTTTTCCCGTTAGTTCCCGTGATACCCGCGACAAACAATTTTTTGGTTGGTTTCCCGTAGAAAACATGGCTGATTCGGGATAGTGACTTTCTGCTGTCTCTTACCCGGACGTACGTTTCGGGGCCGGGCTCAACTTCCGAGAAAGGAATTTCTCCAAAAACGACTCTCGCACCGTTTTCAATTGCCTCGGAAATATACTCGTGTCCATCCGTTTGCTTTCCTGGTATAGCTACAAATAGCCCTCCCGGCCTGACGGCCCGGGAATCGTGATAAATTCCCGTTACGAGCTGTTCATCTTTGCCGTTCATCGCCAGGTACGGTATTTCTGAGAGGAGTTCTTTTAATTCTCTTTTCATTTTCTTACCGGCTAGCGTTTTTCGTAGATGTAGATCTCATATTCGTCCTTGTTGGGCTCTGACTTCAGTGGCTCCCACCCCGGTAATTCGTGATAAAAGGAAGCAATTTTCGTCCCCTGAGATAATTCACGGTCCAGTTTTAGAGCAAGCTTCTCGTTCGCCTTCTCGGATAGGAACAAGATTACGGCATCGGCCCCGGACAGGTCCGTTTCGTACATATTTCCCCATATCACTTCTGCCCTGGCGAACGTTCCCGATAAAACTAGCCTCAACCGGGATATTGCAGCTCTAAAGGGGTCTATTTCTACTCCTATCGCCCGCGCATCCTTGTCTTTAACAAGCCGCGTTAACCACCTTCCGTCCCCGCAACCAAGATCGTAGACGGTATCTCCCGGTTCAATATCCAGTAAATCCAATATCTGGGTAATCGTTTTGTGGTCCGTTGGTTGCCAGAGCGCATCGAGAGTTAAGTTCCATCCTAACCAGATTGAGCCTACCAACCCCAGAGAGGCTATTAGAAGCACCAATTTGCTAATTTTTCTTAACTCCTTTCCAGTTTGTTAGAGACGATTGGTGATTACGGGTAATAGTATATATCTCTAAATGTCGGGTTGACTCGGTTGCTGATTTTGCTCGAGAAGCTGGCGGAGGGGGTGGGATTCGAACCCACGGAGCCGTGAAGCTCTCCGGTTTTCAAGACCGGTGGTTTTGTCCACTCGCCCACCCCTCCGCGTGTTTGAAAGGTAGAAAAGTTTAATCGTTCCCCCGGATTCTGACAAGACCTATTCTCCCTCGCTAGGTTCCTCCGGTATTAGTTCTTCCCCTGCCCCTTTTACTTCCTGAAGTTTCTGAACGTAAATATCTACCCTGGTAACTTTTAACCCTGTTTTGCTTTCCACTTCTTCTTTTATCTTTTTTTGGGTTTTCTTCGCGACTTCATGAACCGGATAACCTTGCTTTACAGCGATTTTGAGTGTTATAGAAACTTGGTTTCCGTCAAAGTCTATGGTCACACCTCGCCGCTGACTACCGAAAATCCGACCGATATCTTCAGCTACCGAGGATTTCTTCTGGCCCAGCCCCTCAATTTGCGATGCGCCCCCTGCGACAACGGCAGTGACTACTTTTTCCGATATCGTTATCGTTCCTTTCTCGTTAACTACCCCGCCGTCAATTGCTTCACTGCCAACCAACTCATCGTTTTCGGCCATTGACTTCACCTCCTTCATTATTATAGCCATTAACGAAGATCATTCACATAAGCGTAAAAGTTTCCTGATTATGAATGCAAAAAGTGTGTACTCCGGTTAATATTTTACCAAAATTGCGCGGTTATAACCTGGTAGATTAACAGGGAAGAGGTAAGTGAAAGACTTATTTGATAAACGGGAGTTGGTCCAGCACCCAGTTTAATATGGACTTTGAACGTGAAGTCAGCTTATAGAAGAGGTTTTTTGGTGTAAGTATTTACCACCGGTTGGTTATCGATATTAAACTGGGTGCTGGGTGAAAGCCCTGGAAGAGGGACTTGATTTATCGCGTTAGATATCACCTAACAGGTGAAGTTAACTAAGTTTCTCAACCAGGGACTATTTTTCTTGTAGACTGAGTTAAAAGTTGGTCTCAGGAGAGAGAATCGCACGATTTAGGTTTTAGATAACCATGAGAAGTTTCAAAGAGGAGGGAGTAGTAGGGTGA
>JBDGQU010000109.1:0-5171 GCA_042218715.1 Bipolaricaulia bacterium
CCGTATCCGGAGATAGATCTTTTAATTCTCTCAACGAGCCTCTGGCCTTCTCGATTGAGTAGTCTTCGAGAAGTTCGGCAAAGTTGTACAAAAACGCCAGGGTTGCACCTTCCATGAAGATATGTTTCCCACCAAAAATGCTGGCGATGATCGAACCCAGAATTGCTGAGGTCATCAGCAAATCTATGCTCAAGTTCAGCTTTTTCAGAGCCCGGTACCCGTTTTTTATTATGACGTTTCCGGCCACAGCTATACTTACCAAAAAAGTTATGTCGGAAACGAAAAAGTTAGTCCCCTGCCAGACGAGTATTGTCTGGTTGTAAGCTGTCAGACCGTAGTGTAGAAGAAGACCCGCTATGAGAAGACCACCACCTATCCAGTTCTTGATAGCTCTTGGGCTTCTCCATACGTTACTAACATCAGCCTCTTGATCTTCTTGGGTCCGAGCCTGGTTATTCGGGCTCGAACAGGTCCGACAAGTGGTCCCGTCCTTTTCTACATCGTTTTCATTCTCCGGCATGGTCTATACACTCCCTCAGAATCTTCAGGACGTGATCGTCCATTATTTTATAATACTTGTGCCTTCCTTCTTTTCGGAATCCTACCAATCTATTATCTCTTAAAGTTTTCAGATGGTGAGATACGTTAGAAAAGCTTTGATCCGTGTCTTCAGCTATATCGTGGACGCACTTTTCTCCCTCGGCAAGTTCCAACAAAATACTAATCCTGGATCGATTCCCGAGAACTTTTAAGATCTCTGCTGCTCTTTTGATTTTTTCTTCCATAGTTATCACGACCGATTATAAACTTACTTGAAGATATGTTCAAGTATTTAACTATTTTTCTCTTTCACTTCTTTCAACTGAGAACAATGGTGGAACGAAATGGCAGTTTCGGTAATTGCCTTACTCGTACCTGAGTTATACGATTCTCTCACTAGAAACAAACTTCTAATTCGTTATAAAAAATGTCTCTTTTTTTGAGAAACTTATGTATCTTAGTCCGTTAACTGATATCTAAAGCGGTAAGTTAAGTCCCTCTTCCGACATTTCAACCAGCCTCTAGTTTAATATCGATAACCAACCGGTGGTAAATACCTTCATCAGAAACTTTGTCTTCTGTAAAGTGGCTTCACGTTCGAAGTAGGTATTAAACTGGGTGCTGGACCAACTCCCGTTTATCAAATAAGTCTTTCAGTTAACTCCTCTCCGATAATCTTCCAGGTCAAAACCGGTTAATTTTGGTCATAACCGACCGAACTTTTTCCACTTTAAAATTTGACTTTTTTACTCGGATTTATATAATTTGATTAAATGAGATAAGAAGGTCTTAATATCTTATATGGAACTAATTTGGTGATGTGACAAAATGTTATTTTCCAGATCTACTCAATACGCGCTTCAAGCACTGGTAAAAGTGTCCGAAACGGATCAGGGAGAATACGTAACCGTTACCGATTTAAGCGATGAAATAGATGTACCAAAAGAATTTCTGGCAAAGATCTTTCAGGAACTGGCGAAGCGCGGGATACTGGAGTCCAGACGGGGACGTGGCGGAGGTTTTAGGTTATCCCGGCCGCCAGGGGAGATCGATATCTACGAAATAGTAGAATTGATCGACGGTACCCAGCCCATGTCCGGGTGCATTTTCGACGGAAAAACCTGTCACCCGGAGGATCCCTGCCCGCTACACAACGAGTGGATAGAGATAAGGGAAGAAATCATTGATTTTACCAGAAGAAATTCCGTAAAGGATCTTGCTGGTGGCTAGTTTCCAACCAAAAAGTGGATCTTTAACCAAAACAGACGACTAACCGAGAGGTGGTTAAACGTGAGTACTAAAGAGGAACTGAAGGAACTACTCAGAAAAATCAATTCTGCCGAAGACGTCGAGAGGGTCAAGCCGGAAATAAAAGATAAATTGCGGGATATAAACCCTTCAGATTTATCACGAGCCGAGCAGGAACTGGCCGAGGAGGAGGAAATTGGTGTCGAGCAGATTAGGAAACTCTGCGAACCTCATCTGGAGATAATTGAGGAGAAAGAACTCAAAGAAGAAGGGGAAGAGGTCGAAGAAGGCCAGGACAAACAGCATCCGCGCGAGATACTGGAAAGCGAACACGAAGTCCTGCTGGAAAAACTGGAGGAACTCGGAAACATAATAGAGGAATTTGACAACTTGGAAAGTTATGAAGAGCTGGGAGACGACCTTGATAAACTAAAAGATATCGCTGATTACTTGCTCGGTGCGGAGAACCACCACAATCGGGAAGAAGAGGCCCTGTTTCCCCGGGTCGAGAGAAAGGGGTTAACCGGTCCCACGGAGGTAATGCGGGAAGAGCACGAAGATTACCTCGAGAAGAAGAAGCGATTTGGCAAGTTAATGGAGAATGTCGAAGAATTAGACTTTGAAAAGTTTACCAGTAAAGTAGAACGAATAGGAAGATACCTCGTTGAAGGAATGAACGATCATATCTACAAGGAAAACAACATACTCTATCCCGCCGCGGGCGACGTACTGGAAGATGAAGACTGGGAAGAAATAAAAGGAAAGTTTGACCAAATGGGATATACCTTCTTTACTCCGGGACTTGAGGAGAACGAAGATGAGGATGAGGCAGCAGAGACCTCCGACGAATACGAAATTGGCGCGGAATTGGATTTGAGGGAAACTCCGCCGCCGGATCGTCATTCCATATTTTTTGAAGAATTCGATAATCTGAAGTCAGGCCAAAAGTTGGTTTTAATCAACGATCACGAACCGACCCCGCTGTTTTACGAGATGAAGGAAGAGAGAGCGGAGACTTTTGACCTGAAATCCTATCAAGTATTTGAGCACGAAAAGGGTAAGTTCGAAGCCCACTTTCCGAAAAAGGAAAACAATTAATTATAAGTTTTCAGGAGGTGTCTCACGTGGTAGATAAAGATCAGGTTTGGAAAAAGCTGGAGAAGGTCGAGGACCCTGAGTTTCGAACATCAGTGGTCGAGATGGATCTGATAGACGAAGTTTCGATCGACGGAGACGAGGTGTCCGTGGAGTTTCACCTGACGGCTCCTGTCTGTCCGCCGCCGTTCGTCCTTAATATGGCGAAGCAAATAAAGAAATACGTTTCAGAACTGGAGGGCGTCTCGCAGGTTGAGGTGACCGTAAAGGAACATAATAAGGCGGAAGAACTGAACCAAAAACTAAAAAATATGGAGGTATAACATGGTTGATCTAACCACCGAACAGGAAGAAGAACACAGGGTCGTCGAAGAAGCGTTGACAATCCTGAAAGGGGTAGGACGGAAGTTCGACCGAGACGAGGACGTGAATCCCGAAATAATTGAAAAAGTCCTCGACTTCCTTCGGACTTTCGCCGATAAGTGTCACCATGGGAAAGAGGAAGACCTTCTATTCGCAGCCCTCGAAATGAAAGGAGTCTCGAGGACCGCCAGCCCGCTCAGCACGCTGATCAGGGAACACGAAATAGCCCGGAGATATATTCAAAATATCGACAGGTCCCTCCAGGACTACAAAAACGGAGATGGCACGGCACGAAAGGACATACTGCAGAACATAAATGCATACATCGAATTGCTCGAACAGCACATCCAGAAGGAAGACGAACTTCTTTACCCGATGGCCGAGGAGAAACTGGGAGATGAGCAAAAGAACGAGTTGCTGGACGCTTACGACCGGGTAGAGCGAGAAATAGTCGGCGAAGGCGTTCACGAAAAGTATCACCACATGATTGAGGATTTGAAAGAGAAAGTGGCCTGACTGACTTATTGCGACCAAAAAACAGGGATGTGGAGTAATAAACTGATACCATTGGAAATTCCCCAGGAAGTGAGATAAATGAAACCACAATATGAGATAACCGAAGCCAAAATCAAAAAACTCATTACAAAGGCCGTAGATGCAGACGAAAAGGGACTGAAAGCGATACGGAAAGACCTGATTGGGAATTTAGGAAAAACCGGGGCCAAAACTTTTGTGGATACGACGGCCAAGATGTTGAAAGGAGAATTACAGATAGAAGGCTGTAACGATCCTCGAATCCCTATCAAGAGAATTTTTACCTTAACCCTGCCGGAATTAGAAAGGACCCTGGGTCGTAAAAAGTTCGACCTTCCTCCAAATCATCCCATTTTAGGTCTTTTCAGGGAACACGAAAACGACGTTGAAAGGCTCAAGGCAATAAAAAAGGAATTCGAAATCGGAAACGAGGAAGTTATCGACAAGCTAAAAGACTATTACAAAGATGTAGATACACACATCCTCAAGGAAGAAGAGGCTCTGCTTCCCAGATTAGAAGAAAAGGGTATGGGGGAGCACCTGAATAATTTGCGCCAGGACCACAAAGAATTTAAAGAAAAATTAGTTAGGTATTTTGAACTATTACAGAGTAGAAATCCCGACAAAAACAGTCCGGCGAAGGAAGAATTTACGGAGAAGTTCATACCCTCTATGTCCAATCACCTTTTTCGAGAGAGCTTTGTACTCTACCCCGCAACTCTGGAATTGATCTCGGAGAAGAAAATATGGAGTGAAATTGAAAGGGAATTTGACGCCATAGACAAACTTGACAGTTAGGTTTTTCAATTTGTCAGAAAAACGGGAGTCTTTTGATTTTTGGTCATAATTACCATAATTGTTATAATAAATCCAGCTTCGGAGAGGAATTCGGTCAATGTCAATAACACTCAAAAGGATTTACGAAAATTGGAAAAGTCCGACGGTATTGGCTCGTAAAAGGGTGAACCCAGAGGCAGTAAAACTTAAAGAAGTGGAGGTATTATGATGAGCAAATACGAACTTAAACTGGACCGAGAGGTTTGTCAGAGCAATTTTGTCTGTACGGCCGTCGACCCCCGGGATTTTGAAGAGGAAGATAGAGGTAAATACGATGGAAAGGTTAGACTCAAAGGGGAACCGGAAGACGAAAAGGTTCACGAGATAGAACTGACTGAATCGGAGAGAGATGAGGGAGAACAGGCAGCTGACGGTTGTCCGGTTTTCGCAATTGAGCTAATCGATAAGGAAGAAGGGGAAACAATTGCCCCATAGACCTCTAAACGGAAAGAGTTTTCTACTTGTGCTTATATAAGGAGCTTTACCATTTTAGTTCAAAAACAACTTTGAGGTGAGATTATGCCACCACACTGTGATACGATGGATGGACCCGT
>JBDGQU010000011.1:0-3165 GCA_042218715.1 Bipolaricaulia bacterium
CATTACCCTAACCTACGACGACGCCAACAACGAGTTAACTATCGACAGCGGGACCAGCGACTCGCCGGTAAGCGCTCCCAGTTTGTCCGGCCCGACTGAGGTTTCTCCTGACGGGACCGAGATTGATATTACTGCCAGCGGGTCGTCCACTACCGACCCCGACGCTAGCACTATTAGTTACAACTTCCAATTAGAAGCGGGGACGCTTAATCAGAACGGGAATGTTGCCACTGTAAGCTTTGGACTAAACCAAGCTAATAGCAGGCAAACCCTAACTGCAATCGCAATTGACGATCAAGGCAACCGCAGCGACGCATCTACTGTTGACATATCAGTGATGCCGGCGGGAATGGAACCAGGCGACGGTTCACCTTCAAGCGACCCTTCGATGGGCAAGCCGCAGTTTCAGTTGGTTATTCCCAGCTACAACAATGGCAACTTCCGTTATGGAGTAGCTGAATCGGTCAATATCATGTTTCTTGAAGAGCCTGCCTCTGATGCTTTGGTGAAGTATTTCTGGCAGGTTTCTTTTGATGGCGGTTCAACCTGGCTTACAACGCCGTTCAGCGATAACCAAACCCGCAACCCCAGCATTACCATTGCCACAAGCGATACCAATAGTAATGATAATAATATTTATGTTCGTTGCGAGGTGGAAGTCAACGGCGTGACCGCTATGAAAACGTCCAACGAGTTAACGGCGTTTTCCTCGACGCAAAGCCAAACCCTCACTTCCTCCGCTACACCAATTTCCCAAAACCTAGCTGGGTTTACAGCCACTTGGACTACCAACGCAAACGAACTGGATGTTCAGGAAAGCGGAAATACGCCCTTTTCCGCTAATGATACTGTATTTGTTGATGGCGAGATCGATACCGTTGCCTCGGCAGGTAGCACTGGTAGCCCTCAAACGATTACCTTAAACAACCTCGATGGGAATGATGGAGACACGGTGACGATTGAGCTGGCTACGAGTCGGTACGATTATCCCGATGGTAAAAGCTTGAGTGGTACGGCAGTTGAAGGGCGAGCCTTTTATATGCTTTCTCGGACTAACAAGCTTTCGGTTAACTCAGTTGCTAGCGATCAGTTCGAGATAAAACATAAAACCACGCGTCCTTTCTTAACAAACGATCCCATTATCGCGATCGGGGACTCGGAGGTTAAAACCTCAGTCTCCAGTATCTTCCGGGAGCTAAAAGATCAACCATATCCTATAATTGAGGAAGTCTTAGAGTTATCTTTCCCTGTTAGCCGCAATTTTGATTCTGCGTTCGACAGTAACTCTGGAAAAGGAGTTATTTCCTACGAACAGGGGTCTTCGCAATCCACAACAAAAACCTACGCCAGAGTTTTTCAGATACAAGCCGATGGTAGTTTAAGTTTTGGTGCTGAGCAATTAATCAGCTCTTTCTATGGGCCTATTAGCTGTGCCCATGCTGGCAACGGTTACTTTATTTGGTTGCTGAGCGACGTTGATAGTAGGCTTTCTAATCCGCTAGCCTTTTTTGTTTTTGAAATCAGCGGGTTAGGATTACTAGAAGTAGACTCAGTAAGGTTAGACGAAGGCTCGGACGATAGCGATAGTATTTCATTGGACGGAGCAATAAGTAGCGATGAGAACGGCTTGGTTTATGCTGTATACAATGAAGTTGTATCGAGTGCCATAAAGGCCAAAAAAGGAACGGTTGATCAATCTACCGGGGCTTTTTCGATAGATAGCGAAGGAGTCATCCTTGATGCTTCTAACAATGCTGCGGCTTTCCAAGCAGTTCAAGGCGCTGAGATAAATGGGAACTTTCTCCTAGGTTTTGCTAGAAATCCCGACGCAACAGATCCTAACTCTAACTACAAGTTGGGTTTATATTTAATCGATTCCTCAGTATCGGTTTTAGATAGTTACGGTTCAGGTTTCAATGACTTCCTGGGAAGTCCCGAGAGTTTTCCTAGTAGAAACGAAGTTATCTTTCCTGTAGAAGACGGTGATAACTCCTCATTTGACTTGATGAGCGTCGATACGTCATCAAGTAGTATAACCGTCAACACAAGAATTACGGTAAGCGGGACTCTCCCAGATTACCGTACCATGCTTGTAAGGCAGTATGCCAATAGTGGTGAGTTTTTTGTGGCATCACGGAACGAAATGGCTATCGGAGAAAGTTCGGGAGGTAGCTTAACTGTTTCTGCTAGTAAAACAACTTCTGACAATCGGTTAGGCTTGTTTACTGCTTATTACGATAGCGGGAAACAAAAAATCGTTGGCGTTGCTAACAATGCTCCAACACCTGTTGTTATTATCGATAATGCCGATAAATGGCGAACGGTTATCACAACTGCCGACAGCCTCCCTAATAACATCGTTGAAGTAGAGTCAGTTAATTACCAGATCAAAGCCGACCTAGACGGCTCCGGCGGCCTACAAAACGTAACGACTAATACCCACATCGTTGATGATTCCACGCTCAGGGTAGAGGGAACGTTCAACAGTGAGTCCGGCGGTACGGCAACCTTCCGACTGAGGAAGGATCATACCGACCGGCAGGATGAAACGATTATGAGTGCGACCAGCGAATACGACTTCTAAACTATGGCTTACAACTCCAACTACAAGAAAGTAGACCTTAAAGAAGACCAAGAATCTCAAATCCGAACCTGGGTTTACAATAGCGAGGCTGAACTTCCTAAAGGCGTTGGCCCTGTTCGCCAAAAGATTGAAGGGCGAGTTGACGGTGAAGAGAAGTTCGATTTGGAAAAGCGCCAGGCTTTGATGGAAAAGGCAGTCAACGCGATCGCGGACTACCTAATTAACGGGACTTCGCTTAAAGAGAATCTAGGTTTCCAAGAGTACGCCGAAGCGCAGGCCGTTATTCAAGGCGCTTACGAGGAAGAAGGGTTCGACCACCAAGTTTCCCTTATCCAAAAACTCATGGCTTAATATTGGCCGACAGAATTAACAACTCGAAGCCGGGGCCGATGCCCCGGTTCTTTCTTTAGGAGGGCTTTGTGCCTTGCTGGTAGTCGAATCATTCGACTCTTGTTCCCGAACCCGACGGTAGTTCTTGCGAGCGCTTCGATCGCCGTGGACGTGAACAAAGACTCCTTTCTTGCCCGGCATGCCGAGGCCGGAGCAGAGTTGGCATTGTAGGCATTGGAGGGTGGGTTCTT
>JBDGQU010000110.1:0-4160 GCA_042218715.1 Bipolaricaulia bacterium
CGAGAAAATTTAGCGACGAGGAGGTTAGCCTGGCTACGTCTTTCGCCGATCAGGCTTCTCTTGCAATCGAGAATGCCCGGCTGAACGAAAAAGCGGAAGAAGCAGCGGTACTCGAGGAGAGAAACAGAATGGCCAGGGAATTGCACGATTCCGTTACCCAGTCCCTTTATAGCGTCACGCTGTTTGCCGAGGCCGCGAAGAGGATGGCCGATCAGGGGAACCCGGAGCAGGTCAGGTCTCACCTGGAAAACGTGGAGAGGATGTCTCAGCAGGCCCTCAAAGAAATGAGGTTGTTCATTTATCAGATGCGGTCACCAGGAAAGTCCAGCAGTCGGTTCGAGGATAAGATCAAAAGCAGGCTGGAGACCGTAGAAAGGAGGTCAGGTGTTGAATCTTCCGTGGAAGTAAAGGGAAGTCCCGATTTGGCCGAGGAAAAAGTGGAGGAACTTTACCTGATCGCCCAGGAAGCTCTAAATAACGCGCAGAAACACGCGGAAGCAACTCGAGTTGATGTTCTCCTGGATGCTCGAGATGATGGTGTCAGGCTGAAAATAAGTGATAACGGTCGTGGTTTCGACCCGGGTAAGGCTCGGGAAAGCGGAGGCATGGGGATCAGCAATATGGAAGAAAGGGCGGATAAAATAGGCGCAGAACTTTCTATTGAATCCGAGCCCGGTAAAGGTACGAGGGTTTACGTTAGAAATATAAAAAATAATTAACGAGCGAGTCAATTACCCCGCACTAAGGTGCGGGGCTTGTAGAAAAGCAATTTTAATTACTATCTTTGGACTTTTACAAACGAAGACCCAGCAGTCAATCGAGCACGCTTCTTATATTTTTACCAGAATGCGAGCTCAACGTTTAGATTACCTGCATACTCTCTCAAGGATTATGCCCTCGATTGACTGCTGGACAAAAACCAGCCGATTCCTCCCCAGGGCAAGCCCTGGGGCTTCCTCGGCTAATTTTGGTGATAATATGGATGAGAGCGAAAAACCGATAAAACTGGTAATTGTAGACGATCACCGGGTTGTTCGGTCCGGCGTGAAAGCTTTGATAGAGACCGAGCCCGAACTGGAAGTAATCGGTGAAGCTGGGGATGGTAGAGAAGCCGTAACTAAAGTGAAATCCCATGGTCCCGACGTAGTTTTGATGGATCTAGTGATGCCCGAGATGGACGGCGTCGAAGCCACCAGCAAAATAACGAAACTTAGTCCGGCTCCCAAAATCCTAATACTAACCAGCTTTTCAGAAGAGGAAAGAATTATTCAGGCTATAAAGGCTGGTGCGTCGGGTTATTTGATAAAGGACGCTTCGCCGAACGAGCTGGTTCAGGCAATCAAGGACGTTTACAACGGCGAATCAACTCTTGATCCGAAAGTTGCCGGCACCGTTCTTCGTTCAGTTCAAAGCGAACCAGAGGCTTCCTCGGAGGATCTAACGGATAGAGAAATCGAGGTGCTGGAGTTACTTGCCGAAGGATTACCAAACGAGGATATTGCCGAAAAACTGTACATCAGCGAGCGAACCGTCCGATCACACGTGAGTAATATTCTTGGGAAATTGGACCTCTCAAACAGAACCCAGGCTGCTCTGTACGCGGTACGAGAGGGCATCGCGGACTTGAAATAGTTCCCTCCATTCTGGCTACCTACCCGATTCGGATAAATATTAAGTTGGGAGGAAACACCTTTCCTTGGGGCCGGGTAATTTACCCGGGGATCAACGACCTGTACCTATTTTGTGTGGTCCCCTGGTCTAAATCATTTGTCCGGGAAGCAATACCTAATTTTTGAACTAGAGTTGTCTAATAAAATGACTAATTTCCGTTCTGAACGATTTTTGACTGGTCCTTGTGCGGGAACGTTTTTATCTTATGATCTTGAAGGGTAACCTGACAGTTCCCGGGTCATGAGCCGGGGGGTATTGTTACCAGGGGGTAAGGGACATGAATTTAGAGCCTAGATCTCTTGTTTTACCGCTCCTAATACTTTTCTTGCTGACCACAACTCTAGCTGTTTCGGGTCACAAATACCTGGAAACTGAAGGGGGGACTGGAAGAGAGGACCCTATTCTCGTGCCAGACCACCAGATATCCTGGGCCGCCTACGAAGAACTCGGAGCTGAAGACGAGGTGGATTACTACAGGTTTACCGCGAAAAGTGGTGAAGAGATCTACGCCTCCCTGTTAATTCCCAGGATAGATCGACTTTCCCAATTCAAACCGGACCTAGCCTTAATCGGTCCGGGTCTGGAAGAAGGAAAGGGGAGCCCAGCTAAACCAGGCCAATTACCTCTGGAGGTTAGAAACGGCGAGGACCTCCTGGTTAAAAGGTACGAAGAGAACAACGCGGAGTCCTTCTTCGAGCCCTTCACTCAGACCAACTACTGGGAGCATCAGGTTATTAGAAAGCGGGCAACCGAAGACGGGATCTACCATCTTGCAGTCTGGAGTCAGGAAGCGAAAACTGGAAAATACGTGCTCGCCATAGGAGAAAAAGAGGCTTTCGGACCTCAAGACTTACTTGAATACCCGTCCGTATGGTGGAAAGTAAGGATGCACAATGAAAAGAAATTTTCAACCTATCTGATAACCGGAACAGTAGTTTTTGGTCTCTTAGGAGGATCCTACCTGCTAATCAAAAGTCTGCTTTGATCTAAAAAAAAAAATAACACAACCGGCAGGGGTCCCCATGGAGAAAGTCATCAAGTTCGATTCGCTAGTTGAAATGATACCCGAGGTAGTTGAGAAACTTTCCAGGAAGCATAGTGAAGAAGAAGAGGAAGATGGCGGAACGACGGATGAGTTAAGCAAAGAAGAGTAAATATAGAACTAGGTTCAGGTCAAAACCTGAGTGCTATTTATGCCTCCCGGGAACCTCACCTGGGGGGCTTTTTCATTCGGTTTTCCCGAAAAGCCAAAATTTCACGAGGAATTTCAGTACGTTAGTACGTCATTTGACCGACACACATTTTTTAATTTCGAACTTTTGACGCACTCTCGGCGGGTCCAATGGCCGATTTCTGTCTTGGGTTTAAGGTTAGAATTATCCTGTAAGTCAAGATTAATAACCAATGTAGGGAACTTTTGATCTGGATACCCCTTTTACAAGATAGAATCACGATTAGAGGTGAGTGATTATGTTGTGGTTTGTTATAGGAATGGCTGTCGGCCTCCTGGGGGCAACTGTCAGGGGGCTGGATAAGAGAAGAAACCTTACCCGAAATCAGGAGAACGGCCTCGAAAGATTCATTGCAAGTAAGGAAAACTCAAAGGCCCCGTTTATCTCCGAGAAGGAAAGGGAGTTGTATTGATCGGAACCGGTATTGAACTTTGGAATTATACCGGTTGCGGCGTTCGGGTGTCGTTAATTGTGGCTGTACGACTGTAAACTGCTGGCGTGGTTGAAGTAAAGAATTCATAAGTAACCAGGAGGTCAAAATGGATTTAGCGAGAAAATTATTTGGGGCTATTTATCTAATTGGAGCTGCGGCGAACCTAATTATGATTATGTTCCAGCCGGATATTTACGGATCATTCGCAAACCTGGCGCTGATACCTTTTTATCAGAACGCATGGAATTCGCTGGTAATTCCAAACCTTTACGTATTCGTGAGCCTGACGATTGCCTTCGAGATCGGACTTGGCGCACTCTTTTTATTTGGTCGGAGGTTTCTGGGTCTGGCTTACCTGATTAGTTTGGGGTTCAATATTGGATTAATTCCGTTTGGGCTCACGTTCCTCTATTCGAACGGAGTTCTGGTTTTGGTCCAGGTTTATTTGCTGTCAAAGGTAAGAAATTCAGACGAGTACGGTTTGTCAGGTGGTAAGAGGGTAATATCGGGGGTGAAAGTCAGGAGAAACTGATGAATATTGGAAAAGCCTCGGCGGTATACTCTTTGTTGATTGGATTTTCGATAGTATTTATCTGGCTAATCCTATTTGTCGGGGGTGGAGACGAGGAAATGATGGTCTCTCTGGAGGCTACCCCGATCGAAATGGGTGCCCATATTGCTGCCGAATTAGCCACCGCGGCTGTACTGATAACTGCGGGTCTTGGCTTATTGAGAGGTCGGGCCTGGTCGAAAACCTGGTTCTTTTTTGGAACCGGGTTGCTAACTTATTCGGTAATTAGTGCCGGCGGGTTCTACGGACAGCG
>JBDGQU010000110.1:4260-9131 GCA_042218715.1 Bipolaricaulia bacterium
GGGGTAAGGATGGGTCGAGTCTACGGGCGAGCCCTGGAGTTCATGGAACGCGATTTTAGCGGGAAAAAGGTCGCGGTTTTTCTATCTTCCCTGGAGGCGGGAGACGAAAAGAGTCACGACGAAGCAGTCAGCAAGTATATCGAGAATGAGATAAAACCCCGGCTGAACGTAGAGCCCGTAGCCGGTGAGGGGTTCGGGGGAAGGATAAAAATATTCGGCTTTTCGGTTCAGGATAATATAGACAGAGAAAAGATAAGAAGCTGGGCAAGAGAAATTGGAGAAAAATTCGACGGGCCCGTTACTGGTTGAGCCCGCTGCGGGGAAGCTGGCGGTCTCGTTTTTATCGTTTTAACGGGAACTTCATTGATTAAGTGGATGCCAAAATTTGTTAAAAGGAGAAATATTTTAGCATTTAGAGAGAGGCAAGGGGAATGAATAAAAGGGATGTTCTGATCGTAGGGGGACAGGGAGAAGTGAGAGGCGGGATTAAGGCCCTTGTCGAAGCCATTCCCGAAGTTGGGCAGGTAACCTGTTTCGATGATATTGACCGTCGGTCGGATCGCATTGCCGAACTAAACCCAGATCTGGTTATATTTGACTATTCTCAATTAAATGAGGGGTATCGTAGCCGGTTGAGGCAGCTTAGGAGGTTGTTACCATTGACAAGGATTCTCACGTTGGTCGAAGAGGAAGAGCAAAGAACGATCTCACGAGAATCCGGGGCGGACGCTATTCTGGTAAAAGGCTTTCGGGGAGACCTATTGATTCGGACCGTCCGGAGTCTAATCAGAATCGGAAACGGTAGAGAAACACGAATCAACGATAACGGTCAAGAGGGGTAGAGATGGGAATATTAAGTATTAACAGTGTAGAGAAAAGTTTTAAGGACAAAAAAGTAGTCGATGACCTGACTTTTAGCGTTAATAATGGAGAGATTATGGGGATGCTTGGACCGAACGGTGCCGGCAAAACGACTACGATAAGGATGATCATGGATATTATCGAACCCGACCGGGGGTCGATACGGTTCAGCGGTGACGGTCACGGAACGAGCTCCAAAAAGAGCATAGGTTACCTTCCGGAGGAACGAGGACTCTACGAGGACGCGACTACGGGAGACGTGCTGGAGTACCTCGGGACGCTCAAGGGTTTGGAGCGACGGGTTGCAAGAGACAGGGCAATAGAATGGCTTAAGAAAATGGATCTCGGGGAAGAGGTGGATGCCAAAATTTCCGAACTCTCCAAGGGAATGGCTCAAAAGGTCCAGTTCATAGCTTCTATTCTCCACGAACCGGCCCTGGCAATTCTTGACGAGCCTTTTGCCGGATTGGATCCCGTTAACCAGGATCTATTCCGGGAGCTGATCCAGGAGCTGAGAGATAAGGGAACGACTATACTTCTTTCTTCCCACCGCATGAATATGGTAGAAGAACTCTGCGAGAGAGTCTTTATGATCCATAGGGGTTCCGAAATTCTTTACGGAAAACTAAGTGAGATTAAGGAAGATTTCGGAAAGGATCTTGTTGAGTTAACTTATTCCGGAGATTCGGAGGCTATTACGGATACTTTTGGCAAGGCCATACAGGACCTTGACGCTGGTGAAAGTTCTGCAAGGTTTTACATAGAGAAAGGTTACAGTCCGGATAAATTCATCAGAGAACTACCGGGGGAAATCGAGGTTCAGGAGATATCGATAAGGAAACCGCCGCTTCACGATATTTTCGTGGCAAAAGCAAAAGGAGGAAATGATGTTTAAGGACATGATGAAGGTAGCCCGGTGGGAGTTTTTCCAGAATCTCAAAAGCAAGACTTTTTTAACTTTGACAGTAATCATACCGCTAATCATGGTAATAATTGGGTTTGTTCCTAGCTTCTTTGCCGGTCAGGGAGGGAGTGATCCCGTGACTCTCTACGTGATCGATAAAGCCGGAGCTTACGAAAAGCTCGAACTAACGTTGAACGGCCTGAATCAAGCCGCGGTGAAGCTGGAGAAGGCGGATGTTGCTGAAGAAAAATTAAGGGAGAAGGCTAGGGAGAAGGAAATAGACGGATATTTCGTACTTTCGGAACAGGTTGTCTCTCACAAACAATTATCAGTAAAAATTTACAGCAACCTGGATAGCCGCGAGCCGCTTGTTCGAGCCGGGGAAATATTAAGTAAAGTGCTGACTCGGATAGCTGGGGGAAGAGCTCTTGCCGAAGCCGGTTACGATTCGGATAAGGTATTCTCTTTGACAAGTCCGGTTACCTTTACACCCGTCAAACTCGAGCAGGAAGACCGGAGTCTGGGGCAGTTTATCCTCCCGTTTGGTATTGCTATGCTGATAGTGATGGCTTCGATGTTCCAGGGGTCCATGGTTATGATTGGAATCAGTAAAGAGAAGACTAACCGGATAGTGGAAATTGTGCTTTCTTCGATAGACTCTTATGACATGATAGCCGGAAAATTGCTTGGCTATGCCGGACTGGGTCTGGCTCAGGTGACGTTATGGGGGAGTGTGGGATTGATCGTTCTTACTCAAATTATGAAGGTTTCCCTGGGCGGAATAACTCCGTTTCAGGGGTTTTATTTCTTTTGTTACTTCGTGTTCGGTTATTTGATGATTGCTTCAATATATACTTTGCTCGGGGCGAGCACCAAGGACATACAGTCCAGCAGTCAGACCAGGGGTATTTTCGTTCTAATTCCGATCGTGCCAATATATTTTAGTGCGGCAATCTTAAATAGTCCGGATGCCTTGTGGGTCAGGTTGGTATCGTTTTTCCCCCCGTTCACGCCGACAATGATGCTCCTTCGATCGGCCTTCGGGGAAGTAACTGCCTGGGAGATACTGCTTAGTATCTTCGTCCTGGCCGGGTTTACATACCTCATGGTAAGAGCGGCTACCAAGGTTTTCCGGGTTGGAATGTTGATGTACGGCAAGGATATGTCAATGAGCGAGATTATAAAATGGTCGAGAAAGTAATACTTGTTAACAAGAGAGGAAGTGATTGATATGTCTGGCGAGATAATGGAAATTTTACCGTTGATTCTGCCTTTGCTGGTAGTTCAACTGGGTTTGATGGTTTATTGTCTGCTGGATTTATGGAAATTTAGCAAGAATAAAAGGGATCAACAGGATAAGTGGGTATGGACCCTGGTAGTTGTTCTTTTTGGTTTGTTAGGAGCCGTGGCTTATCTGGTATTTGAGAGGAGGTAGTATGAATTTTCTGGAGACGGAGAACTTAAGTAAAACTTATCCAAATGGAGTAGAGGCGGTAAAATCACTCAATCTAAAAATAGATAAAGGCGAGATCTACGGATTAATTGGACCAAACGGTGCGGGCAAGTCGACGACGATAAGGGTACTGATGGGAATACTGGAGCCAACCTCCGGTTCCGTTCACTTCGACGGGGGTAGCGGAGTAGATCTGGCTAAAACAGGTTATCTCCCCGAAGGCGCCAATTTCTACAGGTTTATGACTATCAGGGAGTACCTCAAATGGTCGTGCAGTTTGTACGATTTGCCCGATTGCGAGAACAACATAGAGGAATCGCTGGTTACAGTTGGACTGGAAAACTTACGGAAGCGTAAACTAGACGAAATTTCAAAGGGACAAAAGCAGAGAGTCGGGATTGCCCAGGCTCTGGTGCACGACCCGGACCTGTTAATTCTTGACGAACCTACTTCGGGCCTGGATCCTCTGGGAAAGAAAAAGATATTAGCGATAATTAAAAGTCTAGCCGATCGGGGGAAAACCATCCTCACCTCATCCCACATACTGCCGGAGCTTTCTCAGATCTGTACGGGAGTTGGAATAATAAAAGGTGGAGAACTAGTCCTCCAGGGTTCCATGGCGGATCTGAGGAAAGAGTTCGTGACGTCTAACGTGGAGCTGGGTTTTGAGGGTTCGGCTGACGTATTGATTGGGAAGATAGAAGATCTGGACTTCGTCAGCGAAGTTGAAGAGATGAACGGGGAAGGCTCTCGGTACATCGTGAGGGTTAAGGACGAAAAGAGGGCTAAAAGAGAACTGCCAGAACTCATTTTGAGGGACGAAGCGGTCGTTACCTACTACGACTTCGCCGAGGTGACCCTTGAAGACATATTCATGGAAACGATGGAGGAGAGTACGAAATGAAAATCCGAAGCTTGCTTGTCAAAGAATTTAAAGAAACGAGGATTCAGGGCGTAGTTTTTGCTGCCGTAGTGGTAATTTTTGGTGCTTCGTCAGTTCTGTTACAGAAATTTATTCCTCAACTGGTTCCCGAAAACCTGGCGGAAGCGTTCAAGCCGTCCCTGATGGCTGGTCTGGCCGATTACGTTGGCAACTCACTCCAGATGGGATCGATCGTCGCCATTTTAATCACCATTGCCGCCCTGGCCGGGGAGCGAGAATCGGGAACACTCGAATTGCTGCTCGCACGGCCGGTAAGTAAAACTCACATAGTCCTATCGAAATTCCTCGCAAGGGTTTCCTACGTCTTTCTGGGAAATCTAATTGCTGGGTTGGTCACGTGGTATTACGCCGTTTACCTATTTGGACCTTTTCCTCTGGGTAAAATAATACTTGCGGCGCTGGGAACCTCCGTCGTTATTTCCTTCGTGGTAGGGCTCACGATGATCTTTAGCGCCTGGTCCAGGTCGAAAATATCGGCGGCATTTGGAAGTGGCGCTGTGGCACTGGCTCTGGCTATTCTACCGACCGTAAAGTCGCCTTACGATATGATATCCCCGTTCAAGTACGGGGAGGTAGCTCGGCAGTCCCTGCTGGGCGAAGTGACGGCTGGCGGATATCTTACCAACCTGGGAGCTATAGCCGGGTTTACTGTGTTTTGCCTGGGGTTGACGGTATTAATATTCAGGAAAGTGGAGAAGGTCAGTTAGGGA
>JBDGQU010000111.1:0-3981 GCA_042218715.1 Bipolaricaulia bacterium
GTTTTCCGGTTAACTCTTTCCTGTTAATTTACCAGGTCAAAACCGCACAATTTGGTACTAGTTAATAACCCCCGATCCAACCAAAGGTACTCGGTTATTGACTCAACCTTTCACCATTGTGTGGAAGTGAGACGTAGTTAATGACTAACGAATAATTTCATTTTATCTCACATACCCTATTCTACTCGCTCCCGCGACAAAGGTTCATTCATGCTGCCCGTCCGGTAACCCTCCAGATCGAGTGTTACGTAATCGTATCCCAGTTCTTTTAATCGGGAAACTACTTTCTCTCCGGAATCCAGCAAGCGATCGAAATCCGATCGCTGAACCTCAATCCTGGCGATATCCCCGTGATGACGAACGCGGAACTGTTCCATCCCCAGCTCCAGCAGGAACTCTTCCGCTCTCCCTACCCGATCAAGCTTTTCTTCAGTAATCTCCTTTCCGTAAGGAAATCGAGAGGCCAAACAGGCAAAAGAGGGCTTATCCCAGGTTTCGAGTCCGACCTGCTTGCTGAACTCTCTTATTTCTTCCTTATTCAGCCCGGCCTGTTGCAACGGGCTAGCTACCCCTAGTTCTTCTGCCGCTCTCGTCCCTGGCCTGTGACCCTCTGAATCGTCCTGAATCGTGCCGTCCACCACTTTATTTAGCCCCTTCCGGTCCGCCAGTCCCTTCAAATCTTCGAAGAGTTCCTTTTTACAGAAGTAGCACCTATTGATGGGATTCTCCCTGAAATTGGGATTGGTCGTCTCGGAAGATTGAATGGTCCTCCACTCTACCTCCAGCCTTTCGGCCAGCTCTCTGGCTTCTTTTCTCTCGTGATCAGGATATGCCTCGGAGCTAGCGGTAACCGCCAGGACCTTGTCCGGCCCCAGGAAGTCAACCGCCGCCTTCAAGAGAAAACTGCTGTCGACACCGCCGGAAAAAGCCACCAGGACGGACCCGTGACTCTTCAGGTTAGATTTCAAACGGCTTATTTTTGCTGTTTCCAGCAAACTCGTTAAAGACTTCATTCCTTCGCAAAACACCTTCCAATTAGCAAAACATTTCTGTCAATTTCGATTATCCAAAATCCACTCTTAATCTGACCTCTCCTGAATTAATGATGATGCGTGGAACGCGTTCTTTCAATATAAGTCCAACCTCGAGCATACTTCTAGAATTTCACAAAACTTGTCGAGCAACCCCGGACCTTGGCCTGGGACGAATAAGCTGGTTAGCTGTCAACACGAGGTACCAGGCATTCCTGAAAACGAGTTCTCCACCACTTCCCTGGCAGCTGATTTAACCTTTAAAACTCAGCAGTAGAGGAAATCCGGCAGCCAGGTAAGGAGAGAGCAGTAATTCTGACTATCCAGAAATCTGCCGCTGAAAGAATTGAAAGTTTCCATACTATGACAAAATCTAATCTTACTCGGGTCTTAAACTAGAGATCGACAGTCTTTTCCGATCGGTGAATAATAGAAGGTCGGGACTTAACCAGGAGAGAAGCCACAATTGAAATGAAATAACAATTATTATACCATGGCACCAATGAACTTTCACAGTTGACAGGATTACGCACTCAAAACCTTACCCGGGGGACTAAATGAAGAAAAAGGCGATTATTTCTTGTGGTGTACTGTACGGAGAAGTAAATAAACTAGCGCGGTCCCGTGACGACTGGAATGTCGAGTTTCTTCCTCAGGGGTTACACGACAAGCCGGATAGCTCGGATATGAGGCGAAGAATACAGGATAAAATTGACGACCTTGAGAGCAAGTCTAATTATGACCAGATAGTACTTGGTTACGGGTTCTGCGGAGGTGGAGTAGAAGGACTTTCCACTTCCGGAGCAAAATTGATCGTGCCAAAAATGCACGACTGCATACCCCTGCTAGCAGGGAACAAAAACCTAAAGGGAAACATGGCCGAACCGGGAACCTATTACCTGAGCAGGGGCTGGATAGATTGTAGCAGTGACGCCTACAAGGAGCATTTATTCTTCTCAAACCAGCTGGAGAACTGGAGGAACAGGTTCCTGGATTACAAAAACGAGCTAACGAACTCTATTATGGCGAATAACATAGGCTGGTGGTTTAATCAGGACAGACTCGACCCAGAAAAACGGGGAAGGGAAAGGTTCGACAGGGAAACGAGCAAGAAGATAACCCTCCAGTGTATCGGCAACTACAGGACTCTGGCATTAATTGAAAACAGTTTGTTAGAAACGATCCACGCGGACTACGCCGATGAAATGTACAAATTTTTATCCAAACTTTTAAGCGAAGCGGGGAGGGGGGATATAGAGTTCAAAAGGCTATCTTCCTCCCTGAATCCTCTGAGAGAGGTCCTTTTTCAGCCGGAAAGTTCCGGATTAACCCATATACAACCCTGCAACGAGCCGTTAGAGTTGGAAAGCAAAATTTAACCGATCCGGAAGTTGACAAATTCTCCTAATGGGGAGAGTTCACAACAGGTTATAAGAATCCACCCGGACCCTCTTGAAAATTTGCGTCAGAAAAAGAACTATCGTTAACGTAATCGAAAAGCAGGCCTAAGTTCTACCCAGCGTAAATACTCATACGATTTTCGTAAATATAATATTACGGGGGAAAAATGGTCCAGAGAGAAATTATCGATATCGACGAGGAAAAATGCACCGGTTGCGGTGATTGCATTCCCTCCTGTCCCGAGGGAGCACTTCAATTAATCAACGGGAAAGCCCGGCTCGTAAACGAGACGTTCTGTGATGGCCTCGGCGCCTGCATAAACGACTGTCCGGAAGGCGCTATAACAATTGAAGAACGGGAGGCCAAACCTTACGACGAAAAGGTTGTCGCAAAGAAGATGCTCCGTAAAGGGGACGATGTTTTGGAAGCACACCTCGAGCACCTTGAGGAACACGGACAGGAGGAACTTCTGAGCGAAGCCCTGGATTACCTTCGAGACCAAGAAACGGACCTAACTCTTCAGAGATTCGAAAGTGAATCTCCCAAGATAGGAGTTGCAAACAAGGGCTGCCCAGGTGTGGCTCCCAAAGAGCTAAAACCCGAAGAGAAGGACGGGACTCCTGATTTAGGTCCGTTCTCTCGCCTTGAACAATGGCCCGTACAGCTCACGCTTTTACCTACGGAAGCCCCTTACCTCGAGGGAGCGGAACTACTCATCGTCGCCGATTGTGTTCCATTTGCGTACGGAAACTTTCATAACGACTTCCTGGAAGGGAATAAAGTGGCAGTTGGTTGTCCCAAACTAGACGACGCAAGTTTTTACACCGAAAAGCTAACTGAGATCCTGAAAAATAACGATATAGATAAATTAAAGACCGTCCACATGGAAGTCCCCTGCTGTTTCGGGATGAATAAGATCGTGGAAGAAGCTATGAAGGCTGCCGGGAAGGGAGTCGAAATGGAAGAGGTAACCATCACCGTCGACGGTGAGGTTAAGAATACAAAGAAGGCCGAACTTTGAGTCGGATAGAATAAAATGGTTTACCGGGGGTGAACCACGGTGGGTAAGAAGTGTCCCGGCCAGAGTACGAGGAGGATGACTCCCGATCAGGCTGTCGACGAGCTGGAGTGCCCTGAGTGCGGGTACAAAGTGGAATTTTTTCCGACGGATAGCTCTCGGGACTGTCCGGAATGTGGAACAAAGGTCGAGAAAACCAGGGACCAGCTCAGGGACGACCTGGCGTGTGCGGACTGGTGTCCCGCAGCTGAAGAGTGCTTAGGGCCCGATTTCGCGAGAGTCAAAGAAGCACTTGAAAGGAAGCAAAACCAAACTCTCGAGAAGTTGTTGGAATCTATTCCAGACGATGAAAAGGAAGTTAAGGACTTTTTCAGAAAAGCTTACCAGGATTGTGAAGACGAAGACCTTCTCATAGATACTGAAAAAAGCGTAAAACCGTTACAAGATAGAAACCCCGAGCTACATGAAAAGGTCGTAAAATATTACTCAGAATTTACATCCTAAGTCGTGAGATCCTCCCTCCTAAGATCA
>JBDGQU010000111.1:4081-10407 GCA_042218715.1 Bipolaricaulia bacterium
ATTAAATTACTAGTATTTGTGCAAGGTTGTGCAACAATGCATAAATTATTCAAAGCTCTTGGCAGTAGACAGAGACTAAAGATTTTGGATTTCCTGATGAGTATCGACGAGCCGATCTGTTACTGCGAACTCGAAGGAGTAATAGACAGAGACAGATCGGTAATCTATCGACATCTAAAAAAGCTCGAATCGGTGGATCTACTTGAAACGAGAAGATCGGGGAAGCGAGTGGAGTGCTGGATAAGAGATCGGGGTAAAGTAAGAAAACTATTTAAAATTGCAAAAACCATAACAAACAACGAGGTGACCGCAATTGAAAGTTGAAGTTCTAGGTAGCAGTGGCTGCTCAACGTGCGAACAATTGAAACAAACTGTTAAGGAAGTAGTTGGCGACCTTGGAAAAGAAGACGAAATAGAAATCCTAAAGGTCGAGGATCCCGCCAAATTCGCAAGTTACAGTGTCATGAGTACTCCAGCTCTAGTAGTTGACGGGGAAGTAGAGTACAAGGGAACGGTACCCACCGAAAAAGAAATTCGGAGCCTGCTCTCCTGACTAACCTCCCCTCACAAGAATGTTTAAATTCGTAGCCGCTCGCCTGGTAAATTTACTCGGGCTAACAGGTAGAGTAGCCGATTCCTTCGAATTCTGGATTTACGATACACTGAAGATCACTTTCATCATGCTGATAGTGATTTTCGCCGTTAGTTACCTCCGAACGTATCTCCCACCGGAGAAAATCCGGGACTTCCTCAAGGGTAAGAAGGCATTTGTAGGTTACCTGCTGGCAGGACTGTTCGGAATCATTTCTCCTTTCTGTTCCTGTTCGACGATCCCCCTGTTTCTGGGGTTCGTCGGAGCCGGCGTGCCTTTCGGTATGACAATTACGTTCTTATTCGTATCCCCTATGGTAAACGAAGCCGCGGTGTTCGTGCTTTTCGGTTCACTCGGCTGGGAAATTACTCTAGCTTATCTCCTGGGGGGTATTTCGATTGGAATCATAGGCGGAACGGCATTGACGAAACTGGGGTTCGAGCGATACGTTATTGATTTCGAGTTTGGAGACAATCAGAGCGGCTCAGAGGGATCAACTACGTCGGCAAAAAAACGTCTCCGAGAGGCATTCGGAGACGCAAAGGATATCGTCGGCCGAATTTTCCCCTACGTGATAGTTGGTGTCGGGTTGGGGGCGGCAATACACGGCTTCTTACCTGAACGATTTATTCAGGGAGCACTTCAGGGAACTCTCGCCGTCCCTGCCGCCACGGCTCTTGGAATCCCAATCTATACCAATATAATGGGAGTAATTCCCGTCGCGGAAAGTTTAATCGGTAAAGGCCTGCCAGTCGGCACTTCCATTGCATTCATGATGTCCGTCGCTGCTCTTTCGGTGCCCCAGTTCGTGCTGTTAAAACAGGTCATGAAGAAGAACTTACTCATTGCGTACGGTAGTATCATCGGTGTAGGTATAATGATCCTGGGATTCGTCTTCAACTGGATATTTTGACCTCTAACTCCCGTTAAAAAATCCTCCCTTGACTATCAGTGGTTTACGAAGTTCAGTACTTGACTAACTCCTGGTTAAACGGTCCTCTCCCTTAACCAACTTCCCGAACGACAATTATCCCGCTCGTTTAGACGGGAAATATCAGTCCGGTCGATCGGTCAATAGCGATTCGAATTTCTTCAAATCTCGGTACATGCTGTAATTATTCCAGAGCAGGTATATATCTTCCGAGTTGATGCCGGCTATCAAATCCGTTAGCTCTTTAAGATCTTCTTCCTTGAACGTATATTTATACATCTCTTCGCCCGGTGGTTTCCCGTGTAGGCGTAAATAGGCAACAGGAGTCTCGACTGCGGGGGCCAGACGGAAGGGATCCGTACAGTGGATCAAGTCGTGCTTTTCACAAACTTCGTTAATCTTTTCGGGACTTTCCTCCCAATCGCCCCGCGGTTCCCAGGCCAGCGTAAACTCCTCCCGATCTACAGTGGAGAAGAACCCATCAAGATCCTCGCGATTTTCCTCAACCGGTCCAAAAGACGGCGGTGTCTGGAAAAGTATCAATTCACTTTCTAATGCTTTAGCAATCTCCTTTACCTCGTCGAACTTTTTCACCGACTCTTTGCTGGAGAACCTATCTTTATGAGTAATTTTTTTCGAAGCTTTGACGGTAAACTTAAACTCCTCGTTAACCTCCCGGGCAAGTCTTCTCCACTTTTCCGCCGTTTTTACCTGGGGTAGGTCGTAAAACGTCTTATTAACTTCTACCAGATCAAAGAAATCAGCGTAAGCCTGAACCTTGTGATCGTAGAAATCTTTCCAATCGGATTTCTCATCGGTTAACCTTCCCTCTTCTTCCAAAAATTGGTTCGGTTTAAAATAACCCCAGCCACAGCAACCCTGAACCAGCATTTCCACCACCTCCAGAATCCGGATATATCAGGCGGCCAGACGTTGACTCAGCAATAAAGCCAGTTCAACACTATCTATCATTCACTAAATAAGCCTTAGAGCCCTCTATCGAGTCCCATCTCTCTCGCCAGATTAACAGCTTTCTCTAACTCTCGACCGGTTACCGACCTGCCAAGTTCCTCGTATTCCGAAGCCTCCCAGCACGGTCTATACTGACCCATAACGTTTAAGTACGAGTTACGAGATAATTCCTCAGCGATAAATCGAATGACCTCTTCCGTTCCGGACAACCCCTCCGGCAAGACGAGGTGCCTAATCAGTAAACCCCGCTGGGCTACCCCCGAACCGTCAACCTCCAGGTCCCCGACCTGGTGATGCATCTCTTTTACGGCTCTTTTATTTACTTTCCAGTAATCGGGGACGCCGGAATACTTCCTGCCAAATTCGTCACTCGAATACTTCATATCCGGCATGTAAATATCCACGATGCCGTCCAGAAGCTTCAGGGTCTCGAGGCTTTCGTAACCGCCCGTGTTATACACTATGGGAATCTCCAGCCCCCTATCTATAGCTTCAACCAGTGCCTCAAGGAGTTGAGGTACGTAATGGGTGGGCGACACCCAGTTCACGTTGTGACAGCCCCTGGCCTGCAATTTCAGGGTACGCTGCGCGACTTCAGATGGCTTCATCTTTTGACCCCTTCCTAACTGAGACAGCTCGTAATTCTGACAGTAGACACAGCCCAGGTTACAGTTCGACAGAAATACGGTCCCCGAACCATATCGGCCCACCAGCGGTCTTTCTTCGCCATAATGGGGAGCGACGGAGCTAACGAGTAGCCCTTCGCCCGAACCACATCTCCCCTTTTCTCCGCTCAACCTATTGACCCCACATTCTAGAGGACAGAGATCACAATCTTTAAGTTTCATCCGTAATTCCTCGACCCGACCTTCGAACTCGGACCGAGATAGAGACAAATAAGACGGTTCCATGTTAACGCACCCGAATCGTTCTCCCTGCTGACAATTAACTTGAATCCGAATTCCGGAATTATTTTAGCTAATATCATCTGGATACCAAAACCAAACTTTTCTTATCGAGAGAATTGAAGTTGGTCTCAAGTGAGAGAATCGTATCTTAGGTAAAAAAACGGCCCTTGAAATAGCAAATCCGTCAAATATGATTGAATTAGCAGAGTGATGATGACTCTGCTAATTTAATAAATCCCATAAATGAGGAGTTGAAAAACATGAGACGAATAGCATTCAGTTCACGAAATCGGTCTAACAGTCCATTTTTGGTCAACAATCTAGTTAAAGATATATCCAAAACCAAAAAGAGAAGCAGGCGAACCCGTAAACGATCCCAGCTCGGTAACACGGATATTTACGAACAAGACGGAACACTGCACTACGAAATAGAATTACCGGGATTCGACAAGGAAGAGATCACGGTAAAAACCAGGGAAAATAAACTACTGGTCATAGGAGAGTCCGGAGAGGGAAGCGAGAACGAGGACCGCAATTACCTGGCACGGGGAAGGAGTCAGGGTACAGTCAAAGGAAGTTACCCGTTACCAGAAGGAATTGACAGTGCTGAAACTCTGACGGCAAAATACGAAAATGGAGTTCTAAACATTGCAGTACCGCTACCAAAAGCAGAGGAACAAACCATCGAAGTAGAAATTAATTAATCTATACGTCGAGGATTATCCAGCGCTTATCCATCACGAACAATTAAAGGGATAAGCGCTGGGTTGATTTTAAAGGAGAATAGCGGCCTAGAATAGTGTTACGGGAAACTCTTATTCCAAAGTTGACAAAAATCTAAGCATCCTTATAATACATTTAGCAGACTCTAGGCGACTCTGCTAATAAATAAAAACACATATAAAACACGGAGGTGGAGCTTATGGTTCTTCCTTCTGACAGAAACAGAAAGAGAGACCGAGTACCATCTCCCTTCGGGAAAGGTGGCTTTCTCGACGATCTTTTTCAGGATTTAGAGGATAGCTTTTTCGGAACTAATAGCCTGGGACGATTTGGCAATACGGACATCTACGAAAAGGACGGTAAACTTAATTACAGGATCGAACTTCCAGGCTTAACTAAGGACCAAATTAGCATCCAGGCAAAAGACAACCAGCTGGTTGTCTCGGGTGAAGTAGAACGAGACGAGGATAAGGAAGACGTAAATTACATCAGCAGGGGACGCCGTTACGGCAGATTCAAACAGTCATTTGGTCTGCCGGAAGAAGTAGAAGATCCGGACCGGCTTAAAGCCAGGTTCGAGAACGGAGTACTGCACATTCAGGCAGAATTGAGCGAGTCCTTGACCGAAGAAAAAGCTGTTGACATAGAAATAGAATAACCAGAGGCAAGTACCGGGTCGGGAACGGCCCGGTTCGCCTATTGTTCTCTCCTTACCCGTCTTACAACCCTGTCTTACAGTATCTCAATTCTTTCACCAGCGCCATACTTGATTGTTAACTCTAAATTGCCCTCTGCCCCTTACCTGGCAACTGATTTAACCTTAAAATCCTGGACATAGACAAAATCCCGGCAGCCAGGTAAGGGGCAGAGGGAAGATGAGGACTGGACAATGATGGATGACTATGGTGAAAGAACTGAGAATGTCTTATTTCCCTCCGAAAAATAACTCAACTAAACTAAGTAACTGTCCACTAAGTGAAACTTTTGAAAAGACCCAGCTTCTCGATCAAATAGTCTACAATTTAAGACTCATTTTGGTATAATCAGGTGGTAAATTTACCTTTCAATAATTACGGAGGGGAAAATTTGACCAACCAATCGAGTTTTATTCTGATTAAGAACGGAAAGCTATACGATCCCGGGGAAAGAGGGAAAAGAGACGTCCTGATCGGGGGCGACAGGATCGTTAAGATCGCGGAAACTATCGAGGTGCCTGAGAATTTTGGCGCGGACGTAGTCGATGGTTCCGGCAAACTGATTGTACCCGGCCTCATCGATCTTCACGTCCACCTAACGGGAGGAGGAGGGGAAGCGGGTCCGAGTTCACGAGTTCCGGAGCTCCCTGTATCAGAAATCGCGGAAGCAGGCACCACCACGGTTGTAGGAACTCTCGGGACGGACGACGTGACCAGGAGCGTTGAGGCCCTGCTGGCCAAAGCTAAAGGGTTAAACCAGCACATTACCTCCTACATTTACACTGGTTCGTACCACCTACCCTCTAAGACGATTACCGGCAGCGTCAAAAAGGACATCGCCCTGATTGACGAGGTAATCGGCGTCAAAGTAGCTATTTCCGATCATCGATCTTCCCAGCCCAGTTTAGACGAACTAAAAAAATTGGCCTCTGAAGCCCGGGTCGGTGGAATGATCGGGAATAAACCGGGAATCGTCCATCTCCACGTCGGGGGTGGAGAATCCGGCCTCAAGCCAGTTCGTGAGGCCGTAACGGGGTCGGAAATTCCCCCGTCTCAGTTCCTTCCGACCCACATGGGAAGATCACCAAAATTGATTCGGGAGGGAGCAGATCTCGTCGAAAGTGGAGGTTTTATCGATATTACTTGCCCGAGCGATTCTTCGAACCGGGAAGAAGTAATTGAAACGATAACCAAAACTTTCAAAGAAAAAGACGTCTCTCTAAAAAACGTCACTTTCAGTTCCGACGGCAACGGAAGTATGCCTAAGTTTGACGAGGGAGGGAATTTGGTAGGATTAACCAAAGGAAAAGTAAATGCCCTATACAAAACCCTGGTAGATTTTGTCCGGAGTGAAATTATCGATCTTCCGGTCGCTCTATCCCTATTTACCACTAATCCCGCCCAACGTTTGGGGATAAGCGATCATAAAGGTAGCCTGGAAGAGGGCAAGGACGCGGACGTTCTGGTACTATCTAAAGACCTGGAAATAGAAAAGGGGTTTGCAA
>JBDGQU010000112.1:0-1725 GCA_042218715.1 Bipolaricaulia bacterium
TTCCAATTCAGTCTACAGGAAAAATCGTCCCTATTTGAGAAACTTAGTTATCTTCTCTCAGTGGATTATAGCTAAAGTGGTAAATCAAGTCCCTCTTCCAAGGCTTTCACCCAGCACCCAGTTTAATATCGATAATCAACCGGTGGTAAATACCTTCAATATAAACCTTGTCTTCTGTAAGCTGATTTCACGTTCGAAGTCCATATTAAACTGGGTGCTGGACCAATTTCCGTTTATCACATAAGTCTTTCAGTTAACTCTTCCCTGTTAATCTACCAGGTCAAATCCGCACATTTTTGGTTTTAACCTATGGGATAGTACTTGGAAGTTAATCCAGGAAACAGGTTGAAAAGAACTAAATTTAAGTTATTATTAGTTAAAACTAATTTTGTTTTAAAATGGAGTGATAACGATGGTCGAAATAGGTAAAAAAGTAGAAAACTTTAAGGCAGAAGCTTTCCTCGAAGACGAAATAATCGACGTTGAGCTGGAGGACTACAGGGGGCAGTGGGTTGTTCTCGCCTTTTATCCTGCCGACTTTACTTTTGTCTGTCCGACAGAACTAGAAGATTTTGCCAAGAGATACGAGGACTTTAAGAAGGAGAACGCGGAAATTTTAAGCGTAAGTACCGACACCGCATTCGTTCACAAAGCCTGGCACGACCATTCGGAAGCTATTGGAAAAGTTAATTATCCCATGATAGCCGACCCAACCGGGAAAATCAGCAAACAATTTGGGACCTACAAAGAAGAAGAAGGGCTTTCCTGGAGAGCTACGTTCATCCTGAACCCGAACGGAGAAATAGTGCATTTGGAAATTCACGATAACAGTATAGGACGGAACGTCTCCGAAATTTTGAGAAGGTTACGGGCCGCTAAGTTTGTTTCGGAGCACGAGGGTCAGGTTTGCCCAGTTAATTGGGAGCCAGGTGATAAAACTCTAGAAGAAGGACTTGATCTGGTGGGCGAGATATAATACCCAAATTCAGCGATTCTTCCCGGGGATTGGAAATCATATTTTGACTAGGAACCAATTTTGCCAGAAAGAGTTGGTCCAGCACCCAGATGAGAAATGTAACTTGGAAATATAATCTACGGTTAAGCGGGACAGGTAGCCTTACCGGAGGGAAGTCAAAGACCTTGAACCAGGTTTCGGAGCTCATCTGGGTGCTGGTTAAAAGTTTTGGAAGAGCGACTTGATTTACCACTTTAGATATTACCCAATGGGTGAAGATAACTAAGTTTCTCAAATAGCAGGGATATTTCCTTGAAAACTGAGTTAGGATTTGGTCTTAAGGGAGAGAATCGCACAACTTAGGATAATAGTTAGCTAAGCCTGACGCGATCGAGCACTGGTCAAGTCAATTCATTAACTTTAGCCTGACTTTATTTTTAATCCGTTAGAATCTCTCTGCCGCTTACCTGGCAACTGATTTAACCTTATAACCCTAAAAGTATGCGAAATCCCGGCAGCCAGGTAAGCGGCAGAGGGTATAAACGATGAAATTAAGTCATCGTTCGTTAATTTCCACCTTTTCAAATAGTGGTGAAGGAACTGAGAGGTAATTAAAAAACCCCCACCTTTTCGGGAGGGGGCTTTACCACAAACTATTCATATAAATTTCCGGTTTTATTTCACGCAGAGGTTGCCAGTTCTTTCTCGTAGCTCCCCTCGTCAACCTCTCCCTTGAGTCCTTCCGTTACCTCTACCTTTATCTTTCCCTT
>JBDGQU010000113.1:0-1614 GCA_042218715.1 Bipolaricaulia bacterium
CCAAAACCGTAAAGCAGATTTATCATGGTGGAAGACTTGAGCTTAAAAAGCCTCGCCTCCTTTTTCCAGTAATAGGTCTCGATCCATTTCCACATACTGGCTTATCTCATCCAGCTTGTCTTCGCGCATATTTTGACCCCTTTGCTAAGCTAAGTCTAATATCCAGGGAAAAACTTGCCAAAAGGAGCGTATCTGTTGCCAGCACGGGGAGAGTCCCGTTAGTCACTGGACCTTGTATGAGACAACAAAGAAAAGACGTCATCGATTCAGGGTCGGATGAAGCAGGAGTTCAGCGGGTTAGAAAGGCGCTTAGAGAGGTCAAAAAATGTTTAAAAGGGTTGAAATCTGATGGGGAAAAAGTAATTACCGAATTCCTGCACGATTATTTTTCCGTAAAAGTTCCCAGTATTGCCTTGATGAAATCCTTAAAATCATCCAGGTTATTTTGTAGGATGGAGAATAATTTTCTATGATCTACATCTCCGTACATATGGACCAGTAAGTTACGGAATTTCGCCATCTCCACGAGGCTATTTGCTAAATCTTCTTTTAAGATCTTCTCTTCTTTAAGGACTGTAAATATACCCTTGTAATCATCAGGGCGGCGAAACCCCTTTCTGGAAATTATGTGGTTGCCGATATCCAGACAGGCTTCTATGGATTCCTGTAGAGCGTGTTTTGCTGCAAGGACGTTGCGTCTTTCATCAATAAAATCTTCATAGTCCAGCTTTGACAGCTCTTCCAGGAGGTCAAGATGCTCCTCTATTAGGTCTATCTTCCCCTGCAGTACCTCCGGATCCGGTTTCATCCCGAAACACCATACCTTTTTGACCGTTGTTCGTTATATTCTTTCCGCATGGGAGAAAAGTCGAAGTATTTTTTTCTTATCAAGGCCTCAAAATCTCTTGCTTCAGCCTCATCCCTGTAGTAAATAAGTTCTCCTTTATCGGTCGCCTGATATTTTAAAGTTAGTGAGGCCCGGTTTAAGACGAGGATATCCACCTCGAAAGTTTCATCAACAGCTTTCTCGATCTCCAGGGCAAGCCTGGTTTCGAATAACGGGTCCAGCTTCTGGATTCTCTCTTTATCAAGGTATATAGCGAGGTCGAGGTCGCTTTCCGGCCTGGATACTTCCTCAACTCGTGACCCAAAAAGGTATGCGAAACGGACCTCCTCCCGATAATCCAGGGCTTCCTGTATCTTTTCTTGAATTTTTTCTTTCGTAAGTTTCTTCATTTTATATCACTCAACCCCAATGCAAAACCATTATAAACCGGTCATTGTCCAACTACAAATTGACTTTTGTAGTTTACCTTTGGCTGCCTGCGGAGCACGTTGGTGCAGGTCAAAACAATTAAAAGAGTCAGGCCGGTTTCGCTACCCTAGTAGGCCGGGTCCCCGCGCCCGGCCGAAAGGTCCCATGATAGAAACCTATCGCCCGAGCATGGGAACTCGGGCTGCTATTTTTGTTACCTTACATCATTCTTTGTCTACCTCCTTTTCCTGAGGAGCCCCATTTTCACGACTTAAATAGCAGAGAGGGCTCCCACGCCCTCTCGGAGGGTAGAGAATACAGCCCAACTTATCCCGCTCACCCAATATAGCGGAACCCTT
>JBDGQU010000114.1:0-8200 GCA_042218715.1 Bipolaricaulia bacterium
AGTTTCCGCTACCTTTTGACCTCTATCCAGGATCACGAATCTATCCGCCAAAGAATATACCTCATGAATATTATGGGTGATATAAATGAAAGATACTCCCTGTTCATTAAGCTCAGATACGAGTTCCCTGATCTTTCTTTTCTCTCTTATACTTAATGCCCTAACCGGCTCGTCAAGCACTATTAGATTTGCCTCTCTCCACATTGTGTATAGAATACCAATACTTAAAGTCGTCTCAATAACTTCTAACTTTTTGAAATTCATCTATCATAGCAACTACGTTTTCCAATGGCACGTCAGCCTGGATATTATGAATTGGTGCAAAAATATACCCTCCATCACGAGCGAACTGATCCATCCTCTTCCTCACTTCTTCTCTTACCTGGTCAGGAGAGCCGTTGGGAAGTGTTGTTTGGCTATCAACTCCGGCTCCCCAAAAAGTAAGTGCATCACCAAATTCTTTTTTTAACTTCTGAGGATCCATACCTTTCGCATTTACCTGAACTGGGTTTAAGATATCTACCCCCGCTTCTATCAAGTCAGGGATAAGATCATATATTGCTCCATCGGAATGCAAAAAATTATATATAGGATCGGACGCTTTGTCTTTCACAAAGTTAAATACCTTTTTATGGCGAGGCTTTACGATCTCACGATACATCTTCGGGGAGATCATCGTATCTTCCTGGGTTCCAAGATCGTCAGCCTGAACAGCGACATCTATCAGGTCACCTACTTCATCCAGCACAGCGTCCCAGTACTCCAACCTCAATTCGACCAATTTGTCCAACAGAGCCTCCAGCATTGCTCCCTGTCGGCCAATATCCAGGTAAAAATTCTTATATCCCCGAAGCCAAAAGCCCATCTCGAATATTCCCGCGCCAATTCCACCAATACTAACACTCATGGCGACTGCTCGGCCTGACTCGGCGAGTGATTCTACCTTACTTTGCAGACCTTCCAGAAGGGCCGGGTCGCGGGGGTCGGGCCAATCGAAATTCTCAATATCTTTTGGGCCTTTCGCATCCGCAAGTGGGTGTTCAGTCATGTCATAATAAAACCCTTCATTCTTAGGCATCGACCACTTTATTCCATAAGAATCGTAAAAGGTATAGTAGTTACCTTCCTCTACTTCCTTATTTACCAATTGAGTTTGAGGAAATACGCCATCTATATCTACCACAAGAGCCTTCTTCATCTCTTCCTCGACTTCCGCCAGCTGCTGAATTTTATCAAATATCTTGACCTTGGATGTCTCAACTGGAAGTAATTTTTCCCTTAGCTCCCTGTATATTCGGTGATTTATACCGGTTATTTCCGTACCACCGAGGTCAAACGGTACTTTGTCCGGTTCTTCGTGATTAAGTGCTGTTATAACCCGGTCTCTCGAGTTCAAACTTACTCACTCCTCCCGTTCCAACGGGCTATTCTCTAGCAGGCATTTTTCCTTGAGCAATTACCTCGGCAATTTCTTCCGGCTCAGCTACTTCTTCTTTTTCAATCGTTCCCAGCTTCTCCCCGTTATCCAGCATTATGAACCTACCCGCAACCGGATAAACGTGGTGAACATTGTGCGTTATGAATATTATCGTCGCCCCCTGCTCCTGGGCCTCACGAATATGGTCCAGTACTGTGCGCTGCTCGCGAATGGAAAGGGCACGCAGGGGTTCGTCAAGAATTAATAAATCCGCCCCGTAGTACATAGCTCTTCCTATTGCTATAGCCTGTCTTTCCCCTCCGGATAGGATATTCACGAACTCGTCAGGCGATCTCATTTTTACTCCAATATCGCTTATAACCCTCCGAGATTCCGTATTCATCTCGTCACGATCCAGGAAGGAAAAGGGACCAAAATCTTTGGTAGGCTCCTTTCCCAGGAAAAAGTTCCTTGCGATATTCATGGTTTCCACGAGCGACGATTCCTGGTGCACCGTCTCGATGCCAACGTCGCGGGCCTCTTTCGGAGAAGAAAATTTGACCTCCTCCCCTCGAAAACGGAAGCTACCTTCGGAGGGAGGAAATACTCCTGATATTATGTTTATCAGGGTGGACTTTCCAGCTCCGTTATCTCCGAGCAGCCCCACTACTTCGTTTTCGAATATCTCAACGTCGACACCCTCAAGGGCAGTCACCGGTCCAAAATATTTGTAAATATCTTTCATTTCTACCAAGGGTTGCTCTTCTTTCTTAGTATTTTCCATAATTCCCCCTTACTGCTTAAGCCCGCTCAGCTTTAGATTTATTGTGGCGGCGATAATCAATATCGCGCCCACAAACGCCTGATACCAGTAAGATGGAGCACCCACTAGCACCAGACCCGAACGGACCATTCCCATGATGGAAGCCCCGAACGCCGCCCCGATTATCGTCCCATAACCGCCGGTCATCAATGTGCCTCCTATTACGGCTGAAGCAATCGCCTCAAGCTCCATCTGTTGACCAAAGGCGGCATTTGCCAAACTAAATCTACTGATTGCTATTGTTCCGGCAAGTGCGGCCAACATACCTGATATCATAAAATTCCTGATTTTAACCCAGTCCACGCTAACTCCCATCGTCCGTGCTACCTTTTCATTTCCTCCCGTGGCAAATACGTGATTCCCGTAAGAAGTTTGGTTCAAAATGATTGTGAATATTACTATAATCCCGAGAAACCAAAGGTGAGACGGCCTAAACTTGAGAAAGAAATAATCAGTCAGTATCGAGCTCATTATCGCTTCATCCTCGATAATAACTGAGCTACCTCCGGTAATCCCTACTAACACTCCTCTTAAAAACATCAACATACCTAGGGTGGTTATAAAGGAAGGAATACCGGCTCTCAGGGTAATTACACCATTCAAAAAACCAATGAATGCCCCAAAGATTATCGCAATACCAAAAGCTACCACTCCTCCAAATGGAAAATTAAGGGCATTTGACAGGATAACGAAGAGAAAACCACCCATCGCGTAAACGCTACTGACGGAAAGATCAAACTCTCCCGCAATCATTAAAAACGATATCCCTATCGTCATAATTCCCAATTCCGACGTTAAAGTAAGAATTCCAGTTAGATTATCCAGGGTGGCGAAACGGGGGCTTAATACGGAAAAAACCAAAAACAGCAAACCAAATGCCACGACCGCACCCAGTTCGGGTCTACGACGTATTCTTTTTAATATTTTTTTCGTAAGTCCGTCCCCTTCAGAATCCTCCACGGTTTAACCACTCTCCTTTATTTATTTGGTTCGGGTAATTGTCTGAATTGAATTAGACCGAACGATAAAAAATTCGGGACAAGCCCTCTTATAGGCTTGTCCCGATATACAGTTAAATCAAAATCCCCCATCCATTATCGATAATCTTTACCAGCAAGTTTCTCCAGCCTAGGCACGTCTTCCTTGGTGATAACCGAAGGTCCGGTAGATACGGGGGCGGGTGGAGGAGCGAGACCATACTTGGCATTTAAGTATGCGAGTTCCACACCGAGATATCCCTGCATGTATTGCTGCTGGTCAAGAGTAAACATTATCTTGCCCTTCTTTATGTAATCGAGAACGGTGGGCGAAATATCCATCTGGCAAATCTTGATTTCATTTCCCACGTCGTAACCTTCGTCCTCGAGGCGTTTAATTATCGCTTCAGTTCTTTGTGTATTTCCGCTAAATATTACGTCAGTATCTGGGTGCCTGGTCAGGTAGTTAACTACCAGCTCTGCACCTTTTGCCGGATCGACGCCAATATTCAATGTTCCCGCCGCTATGTCGTTTGCTTTAAGGGTCTCGACCCACCCGTTACCTCTAGCTTCGATATTACGTGCTCCCGGATGGTGATTTACGTATAGACCCCGGTCGAGATCATCGATTCTCTCCATCGATTCTCTTGCGGCTTTTACACCGATAAAGTGACTATCCATACCTACGTAAGTTAAAACGGGCAATCGTTCATCACGAGGTCTGAGGTCGGGAGCATTTATACCTACTACAGGAAGGCCGTTTTTAATTGCTGGTCTAAGTACGTCATCCATAGCCGGCGGCTGTGTCAAGGTTACAACCAAAGCATCAGGGTTTGCCGCAATGGCCGATTCCAGCGTCGACATAAACTCGGTAAAGTCGTAGCTAGAGGGGCCAGAGTAAGTAACCTTTAAATCATCATGATTTGCAGCTGCGTCCTTAACGCCCTTTTCCACTACTTTCCAGAAAGGGTCAGCTATACCACCATGCACGACAACTCTTATATTATACTGGTCTTTAAATAGCTCCTGACCGTGAACCGCAAATACTCCCCCGATTAGAGCCATACTAATCAATGCTACAACTAATATACTTCCGTTCAACTTGTTTTTCATTTTAAACCTCCAAATTATTTTTAATAGGTTTAATTTGCTCTACGTTCAGATTTTTGCTTCCTAAGTTGGTACAATCTAATGACCAATAATCCGCCACTTCCGAGTCTACCACCTCCCAAATATTATTTCAGCTCGAACTCTTCAACTTATGGTTTGCCACAACTTCCTGTTCTACTTTGTCAAGATGTTCCTGAAGGGTTAACTTTGCTTTCTCCATGTCCTCATTCATAATGGCATCTATAAGACGTAAGTGTTCGTCAATCGCTGCGAGAATTCTCTCGTTCAAGTGTCGGGTAAGGCTGATGAGATTGTGAATTCTTCCGGTAAATTCCTTGAGTAGCTCGTTATCAGATTTTTTGATTATAGTTCTGTGTAGGTCTTCGTCCGTTTCGTCAAATTTACTCCTCAACTCTCTATGGGGGAGATCTGCGTCCTTAAGTTTAATCGATTTATCTCTAATTGTCTCTAATTTTGAACATGGAATCTGATAGATTGATTTACTCAGCGCGTAAGTTTCCAATAGTTTCCTCATTTCACAGATATCTTTGATCTGGTTCGGAGTCAACTGAACCGCAAAATAACCTACCCGGGGTTTCACTTCAACTAGTCCCTGGTCAACTAAACTCTGCAATGCCTCTCTAACCGGGGCCCTGCTAACCCCAAACTCCTCTTCCAACCCTGAAACGTCTATCTTTTCCCCTTGCTCTATCTCCAAGTTTACAATTCTTTTCCGAAGTTCTTTTCTTATCTGGCCGGCCAAACTTTCCTTGTTTAATTTCGCCACGTTAATTACCCCTCGCTAGAAAAGTTATTACATCAACTTAAATTCAAATGAGCAAGTTGATATATTACATTTCATCATCAGTATATCAAAGAAATTTTTGGTTGTCAAACAAAAACCGGAGAGATATTTTTGAGAGAAGCAATCTCTTAACAATGGTCCTCCAACCTTTAATTCCCTACGTGCAAGGGGCTTGTTAGAAGAAAATAATTAAGTTATCTTTCAACCAATCAGCTCGGCAAATAATCAACCGGTTTTTATTCTTTGATTTAAAAGGGGTTAAATTTTCAATGGGCCTACTGGCAATTCTGGTTCCTTTATTACTGGGAGTGGGAATAGGTAATATTGACGTAAAGTCAGACTTATTACGGCAAATAGAGAGATTTTTATCCCACAGCTCACTGATCCTTTTACTCACACTAATGGGAACTAAAATAGGATCTGATAATGAAATCCTAACCAACATAAGCAAAATAGGTTTTCAGTCTCTTCTATTAGCTTTTGCCAGTATTATTGGAAGCCTGCTTCTGGTTAAAATTGTCTCAATTGTGCTCAAGGAAACTTCTGGAGTTTCGGAGGATTTCGAGGGAGTAACATCAAAAATAAGTACTAAATTCAGTAGTTCTATAGTTTTGTCTCTGGGACTGGGAATTTTTCTCGGTTCCAGGTTCATACCCGACGGCTTAACCCCAGTTCTCGAGGTAACTATAACATATACACTAGGAGTGTTACTTTTTGCCGTGGGAATATCTCTAGGGTTAAACAAGAAGATATTTGCCAAAGTAACTACTCTGGGGTGGGGAATAGTCCTTCTACCTATCTCGATAGCAATAGGAAGCATCCTCGGTCCCATGCTGTTTGGACTTTTTCTAAAACTGTCAGTAACTGAGTCAGCCGCTGTCGGGGCGGGCTTCGGCTGGTACAGCCTATCGGGCGTGTTATTGACTAAACTTCACAGCCCTGAACTAGGAGCGATAGCCTTCCTGACGAATATCTTTAGAGAACTGTTGACCTTCCTAATCCTTCCATTTACGGCAAGGTACCTCGGTAAGTTACCCATTATTGCTCCGGGAGGAGCCACGACTATGGACGTAACTCTTCCCCTGTTAAAAGAAATTGGGGGAGAGGAGGTAATTCTTCCTGGTTTCTTTAGCGGAGCGGTTTTAACCTCACTAGTACCGCTAGTCGTCCCGTTAATAATCCGTATTTGACGGTCAACTAGACCTTTACTAAACTAGCGTAATTTTTTCAAGCGCCTACCTGAAAAAACAGCCCTAAGAAATTCTTAACTTTACACTCATCAATTATAAAAATAAAAAAACAACGAAATTCTTCCGCTGTCAGCCAACACGGGTAATTCCTTTACCAACCATTCCACGGGGGAACGTTTACCGCGTCCCCCCGCGAAACAGCTTAACCAAAAATACTTTCCAGCTTTTTCAATCCGCCTCGACCAGAACACCCAACAGAGTGAATCGTCAGGATAAACTTGGTTTATTAAGTTCCCGTTAGTCCTTCTCTATTTTTAGTTCCCCTGAACTCGTCTTCACTGCTTTCAGGCTTTCCCTTACTCCTTCTTTGAGGTTTTTACCTGTTTTAAATGCGGGAACTACTTTACTCGGTACTTTAATTTTTTCTCCCGTCTGCGGATTAATTCTTTCCGTCGCTTTCCTGGACCTAGTTTCAAACTTCCCGAACCCCGTCAATAAAACTTCCTCGTTGTTCTTCAGTGCCTCTGTGATTATATCAATAACCGCATCGAGCGCTTTCTTGGAATCCTTTTTGGTGAAACCAGTAGCCTCACTCAGCCTGTCGACAAATTCGCCTTTGTTCATGTGAAATTTGACCTCCTGTTGGGTTTAATTTAACAGAACTAAACCGTAATGTGGATTATAACGGTGCTTAACCACAAAATCCAAGTGTTAAAAGGGAAACCAGCAAAAAATAAAACCATCAACTGTAACCAACCACACTTTAACTTAACTTTATCCCAATTCCACAGAGGTTTTCAAGGGTTTTGGGCGAAAAACCCGGATGACTATTGTATAGCGAGTAAAATAAGTTACCATTATCAATATTCTAAATCGGTGTTAAGTGTGTCAAGGACAGCAATCCGATATAGTTTATATCACAATCGGTGAGGTAAATGCAAGCGAAAATCGTAGTCAATCCTGTCGCCGGAGGAGGTAGTTCAGTTAAAGCTCTTCCGCAGGTAAAAAAACAACTTGATAATGAAAACGTCAACTACGAGATAGTTCGAACGGACTTTCCCGGCCACGCAACTGAACTAGCCGGCAAGCTTGAGTACTCAGGGGCGAAAATTGTCGCTATGGGTGGTGACGGTACGGTTAGAGAAGTTATTAACGGAATCCGATCGCCGGATACTTCCATGGGAATAATTCCCACCGGCATGGGTAACGACTTCGCCCGGAGTCTGGGAATACCGACGAATGTTTCCAAAGCTACGCAATACCTCAACTCTCCCGTAACCAGAAAAGTCGACCTCGGTGTGGAACGGGGTAAGTACTTCAATGTAATGGGGGTCGGGTTTCCCGCTCACGTAGTAGAAAGAATTAACAAATACAAAAAAGGGCCTGTCGGAGGTCCGTTAATCTATTTGCTCGGTCTAGTGCGCTCGGTAGGTGACCTCGCAACTTACGAGTTTCATCTTGAACTGGACGGGGAAACGAGAGACCAAAAAGCAAACGCAATATTTGTAATGAATTCCAGGTTTACGGCAGGGGGGCTAAAGCTAGCACCTCAGGCCAAACTAGACGACGGACTACTGGACGTGGCAATAATTTCCGGCGTGGGAAGGTTGGAACTACTGCTCGCGTTGAAGAGCGCATTCCGGGGTGATCACGTAAACCACCCAAAGATAGAGTTCCTCCGAGCAAGAAAGGTGAGAATAGAATCGAAAGCTCGATTGCTAAAGATGTTCGACGGGGAGCTAGAAGGAACTACTCCGGCGGAACTCGAGGTAGATCCTAAAGCGAGAACCATCACAGTCCCCCAACCTCCTGACCACAGGATTATTTAATACCAAAATTGCGCGGTTTTGACCTGGTAGATTAACAGGGAAGAGTTAA
>JBDGQU010000115.1:0-2347 GCA_042218715.1 Bipolaricaulia bacterium
GGTATGTTCGGCATTATAAGGTTAAATCAGTTGCCAGGTAAGCGTCAGAGGGGGGATAAAGGGCTAAATATTAACTAGGACTGAGGTGAGAGAACTGAGTCAAGGACCCCGGCCACAGGCCGGGGCATATAAAAATACAATTGGGGAAATAACATCGAATTTGAAAAACGAAAAATTGACCCAGCACCCAATTGAGGGCATGATACTTGGCCCAATAATCGTAAATCTTTTAATTATGGGCAAAGCTGATAATAAATTCGCTCGCTAATTAAACCAGATAAGCGTTCTCTCAATTGGGTGCTGGACTCAAAACAGCCGATTCACCCCCAGGGCAAGCCCTGGGGCACTCTCGGCTAATTTTGGTAGGAGTTAACCAGTATAATTAGAGGCGTCCGCGATAATGTCCCTGATGTCCATCTTACCGCTCGTAACCGATATACAGGAACCGCAACCCGAGCAACCGTAGTCTCCGTACTCGTCGTAGGCCCTCTTAAACTTGTCGTAAAACATCTCCTTGATTCGGCTGTCCGTCGGGTCGTCCGAACGGAGTTCCTGGTGAATATCCTTCTGGGTGGCGGAATCCCAGACCTTGTCTTTGACCACGCTCTTTCCGTTTTCTTCCTCAACCCGGTGCAGGGTTAACGAGGTCGGACAGGCCAGGGTGAAGGCCGTACAATAACGGTTCTTCGACGCGTACTTCTCCCAGAACGGGGCGTCGCGGGGAACTTTACCCAGGTCGGGATCGATTTCCAGAAAGTCATTCTTCTCATCTATTTTTTGGCTCATTTTTTTTCGGCGGGATTCCCTTAGTTCTATCTGTTTTTCGGTAGCTTCGGTGAGCAAGTGACCATAACGATCGACTATCTCGTGACCTTTCTCCGAATCCTCGCCGACCTCGATCAGCATGTCCCCGTAATGAGGTAACATAGAGACGTTTAGGTCGAATCCCGACTCGGGATAGGGTTGCCCGCCCAGTTTGTTGCAGAAACAGGAATCCGCTATCTCCAGGCAGTCGCAGGTTATTATCGTCGTTTCCTCCCTCCGTTTTTCGTAAAATGGATAGGATAACTCGCCCTTCTCGAAGGCCGCATCAAGTACTTCTAGACCGGCTATATCGCAGGATTTGTAACCCAATAAAGCCAGGCTCTTCCCCTCCTCTCCAGGTTGCCCTTCGGGGAAGGTATGCAGAATGTTGTTTGGGGGAAAGAAGAAATCATTACACAGAGCGTCCGTACTCCGGCAGTTCAGCTGAAACCGCGTATTTTTAGGGTCCCAGCGGACGTATTCCCACCTGCTTCTCGGACCCTCTTTTTGCTGACAAAAAACCGGAAGAAATATGTAATTATCCTCCGATAGATTGTTGACCAACTTTTTCAAATCCCACTCGGATAGGCTGTAAATTTCCATTTGTCCCCCCATTTTACAATTGACAGTAAATTAAAGTACGATTCGTATCGTAAACCTCATTTCCGGTCCCCGGGAAGCGAGTTCGGTTTCTTTAGTCTCACAATATTGTGGACATGTTCACGTTCTCAAATTTATTATAGCATAGTCACGGTAATTTGCCAACTATCCTTAACAGGTTATAATTTAAAGTTGGAAACCCACTTGATCCGGGCTTAACGAGGTTTTTTAAAAGGCTTTTCTTAATAACTTGACAAAACTCTTTCACCCGATAAAATGAACATAGAGAGATATAAGATAATCTAACTACAGTTTTTGGTTATGGGTTTTCAAAAATACTTTAATAACTCTCTGCGATGGGCGATAAGAGGAGTTATGGTAGCTAAGAAACGCAGCAAAGTCTCAAATCAGTTACGGGTTTTCCGAGAGCTTTATCTCAGTTCGCCCATGACGAAAAAAGAGCTTTCCAATAACACGGGACTCAGTAATCCGACGGTAACAAAGGCACTATCGGAGCTGAGTTTACGAGAACTTGTAACGGAAAAAGGCAGGAAGGACATACCGACGGGCCGAAAGCCAAAAAAATACGGTTTGAACAATAACTCAATACTAGGCCTGGGGGTAGATCTGGAAATTCCCGATCTGAGATTGGCAGTTTACGACCTTTCCCGACGAATGATTGCCACAAAGGGCAGTTACATGGATATGGATAGCCTTCAGCAAAACCCCACAGCTTACATCACCGATAAATTGTCCCGCGAACTCAAAGACCTCGTCTATCACGAAGATCTAGCGGAAAGCTCTATAATTGGCGCCGGAATAGCGACTTCGGGAATAGTCAAAGACGGCAAATTTCGACCGTTTAGCCGGTTCGGAAGCTCCAGCGATATAGGCCTGAAAGAACCTCTCGAAAATGAGCTGGGATTTCCTACCAGTTTTGGCA
>JBDGQU010000116.1:0-6365 GCA_042218715.1 Bipolaricaulia bacterium
GAGAAGGGCTCCGGGCCGAGAAAATTCCAGCGACGCGGCGCATATGTCTGACCGACCAGCACCCAGTTGAGTTTTGTTACATGGTTAAGGACAGTTATGGTTAGTTGAAGTGTAGGATTATCTTCTTTAGTAGGTTATACGCCTTCTCGATAGCCGGATCTTTCAAGATCCGGTGTCGTGATTGGTTGAATTGTAATAATTTCTGCTTCGGTAGATTCCACGTAGTTCCTACCAAAGTAAATAATCAAACACTTCTACCCAGGTGTACACCGAGGCTAGAAAGCCTCGGCTATCGGGCTATTAACTAGTTTAAACTTTAACCTATGCCTTAAAGGTTGGTCGTAACGGATTCTTTCGATTACTTGAATAAGAAGCCCTCACTGCTATTGTAAGACAATAGCAGTGAGGGTTCCAATGGCCCGCGCGGGAGGTCGGTATCGGGATTATCGGCCGGGCACGGAGACCCGGCCTGCATTGTATTGGTTAAAGGGAGAAACAGTACCCGCCCGGTCTCGACATTCAGCTTCGGCTAAAAAGGATTTTCCTGAACGGTTTCTAAAACTAGTCTTTCCCAGTAAATCCTACACTATTCAAGTTATCTAATATCCGAATCGTTCACCCAGCTTCTCCAGAATATATATCGCGGCTTCCTTGTCAAGGGGGTCGTTATCGTTTCCGCACTTCGGGGAATAGATACACGAAGGGCAGCCTTCCTCGCAGTCACAATCAACGATGAGTTCGTAGGTATTTTCGAGTAACTCGTCCAGCAGGTCGTAGATTTCCTCCGCGATCCCTATCCCTCCCTCGTAAGCGTCGTAAATGAAGATCGTTCCCCCTTCTTCCAGCGGATCCCGTGAGGAGAACCCTCCTATATCCCACCTATCGCACATTGCGTAGAACGGGGTAAGAGAAATAATCGCGTGTTCTATCGCGTGAAGTCCACCTCGCGCGCCCATTCCTTTTTCCTCCACCCGGGCCAGTACTGGTTCCGGTACGCGAAACCAACTACACTCCGTATCGAATTCCAGCGGGGGAAGATCCAGAGGATGCACGTCAAGCACTCGATCGTATTTCTTTTCCTTGTAGTGGGAATAGACTTCGGAAACAGATACGTTCCCAAACCAAACACCTATATCTCCCGCTTCTTTTTTCTCTAATCTATCGTTTACTTCGAGGCTTGATTCGGAAATGGCCTGGGTAAAATAGTCCACCTCTTTCCACCTAACCTCAGCAACTTTTTGATCCAGATCCAGCTTTTCTACGACGTAGGTTTTGCCCTGATGCAACAGGGTTGCGTTTTCGTGCGCCTCCCTATATGCCTGCGCCTCATCCATAGTCTCCAGAAGTTCCCCGTTGTGGAGTATTTTAACCGTGGTTTCGTCAATGTTGTCCAGCCTTACCGATTCAGTCGGTCGGTAGGTTCCGGCGAATACGGCCCCGTTCGGAGTATCCTGGAGGACGTCGTTCTCCAGCAGGACTTCCATTTCGTCCGCGTACTTTTGTCCCAGGTATCCATCCTCTGTTATCGGTAACTCGGTGGCGGCGCAGGCAAGGTGCCCCATAGTAATGTTTGGATTATCCAGATCCACAATTGCCCGTTCGTGGTCCCTGTCGAAGAACTCCCTGGGATGTTTTAGAAAGAACTGGTCGAGCGGGTTCTCGAATCCAACGAGGACGACGAGTGAATCCTCTCTGCCTCGTCCCGCTCTACCCGCCTGCTGCCAGCTGGAAGTAATCGTCCCCGGATAACCGGAAATTATTACCGCGTCCAGTCCCCCGATATCCACGCCGAGTTCGAGCGCATTTGTGGCCGACACCCCCTTAATTTCCCCGGTTCGTAGCCCCCGTTCTATTTCCCGCCTTTCTTCCGGTCTATAACCCGCCCTGTAAGCCCTGACAGGTGCATCGGTTCGACTTGAACTCCACTCGGCAATCAACTCTGCTAGCCGGCGAGAAAGAGTAAAGCAGAGCGTCTGGAGGCCGTGATTAACGAAGTGAGTCATGAGCTTGCTCGTCTGGTTGTGGGGAGAGTTATCGGGATTGCTCAACGGGTTCCAGAATAGGAAATTCTTTCTCCCGCGAAAGGAAGAATCTTCAGAAACCAGTGAAAACTGCCGACCGACCAGTTTTCTCGAGTGTTCCAGGGGGTTGGCGATCGTCGCCGAAGAAAGCACGAACTGAGGATCGGAATCGTAATGACCGAAGATTCGCCTCATTCTCCGAACCAGCATCGCCACGTTGGAGCCGAATACGCCCCTGTAGCTGTGAACTTCGTCCATTACTACGTACTCGAGGTTACTGAAAAAGTCCCTCCACTTGTGGTGCCACTCGAGGTAGTGATGGAGACCGTAAGGGTTGGTTAGGATGATCCGCGACTTCTTCCTTATTCCTGGCCTGGCACTCCGTGGCGTGTCCCCGTCGTAGACCCTGGGATTGACATTGAGGTCGAGCTCGTCCTCCATTTCTTTAATCGTTTCTAATTGATCCTGGGATAGTGCTTTCGTCGGATAGATATAGAGAGCTCTGCTGGTTAAATCGTTTAGCAAACGATCAAAAACGGGAATATTAAAAGCAAGTGTCTTTCCTGAAGCCGTCGGGGTCGTGATGATTACGTCCCTGCCCTCTTTGATAAGGTTTATTGCCCGGGACTGGTGAGAAAACAAATCCAGATCTTTTTTCTCCAGAAACTCCTTGATCCTTTCGTCGTAGTTAGCTTGACCGTATTCCGCTTTGCGTTCAGGTAGCAGTTCCAGGTGCTCTATCTGGCCTTCGTACCAATCTTGATCCTTCAGGCTTTCAACAGTTCTACTTATTTCCATGCAGTGTTTCCTCGACTAGTTCCCGGTACAAGTCCGTGAGGCTAAGCAAATCCTGACGGTTATGGGCAAGAATCGGCATTAGTGGTCCGGGGTTCTTCTTTTCCCTGTAGGCGCTATAGAAGTCCGGAACCATAGAACTCGGCACGTCTAGATCCCTTTCGACCCCGAGGATCGACCGCTCTATAGTGCCCAGCTTGCAGTTCCTGGTCCGGTGACCAAGTACTTTCCTCGTAAACAGGTACAGATCGAGATGCGGGTGAGAGAACTTTTTTCTTTGACCGTAATAAGCGAGTCGTCTTTCTATGTAGGGAATATCGAAGTTCTTGCCGTTATAGGTCAAGATTAACTCTCGTTCGTCCAGGTGTTCGGAAAAATTAATTAAAGTCGCCAGTTCCTGATCCAGATCCTCGGCAAGGAACTGATGCACCACTATCCCGGAGTCAACGGGGTGGGCCAATCCGAGCAAAAATACAGGCTGGTTCGACAGGCCCAGGGTCTCGATATCCACAATAGCGAATTGTTTCTTTTCAAACAGACCCGATAACCGTAAAAAAGAAGGGTGGGAGAGAGACTTCCATCTTCGTAAAAGATCGTAAGCGCCGGCGAGTTCATCCCGGAATAAGTTCTGGACGTCTTCCGCCTTTTCGCCCCACTTTTCGTGCTCCACCAGATCCTCTATCGTTTCGTAACCCTGTTCTTTAAGTTCTTTTTCCCTTACCGAACCGATACCGTAGACCAGCTTTAAATCAGATAGAATATCCGGGCGAGAGGAGTCGGGAGTCACTAAAGATTTGTCAACTAGTTCCCGGAGATGAAGTGTCTCCCCGTAATCGGTCGATATCCGCTCAAACTTCGTCTCTGACAGGAGATCATTTCCAGTATACTCATTCAATAAATCTTCTTTTAATTGGGTGGCAGTTGAATACTTGCTTTCGTAAGGAGAGGATTTGCTTTTCCTATCGCTCCTCCCGGAAAGGTTGGCCTCGCTCGCTTTTCGGACATTCCCTATTTTTTTGGCAATTCTTTCCAGTTTCCCCATATTCACCACCCGGTTGAAACCCGCTTACGCCGCGAAGCGCCAAATACAGCTAGATCAGGTTTATTATTTCAGATACCTTTAAATGATAAGCCGGTCTCCTCTCCATGACAACGAAAATTGGCAATCGATAAAGCATGCCGGTTTACCTGGGAACTGATCTAACCTTAAAAGATCGAACATAAGCAAGATCCCGGCAGCTGGGTAAACGGAGCAGGAGTCGAATAAGTTGTGGATAATTAAGAAACAGGTTTTTGAGAGATTAATTCATTTTGAAAATTGTTTGCCGAAACATATAAACTAGGTAGTGAGTTCTACACCGAGACTTTATCCCAGTGAAGAAGATGGGACACGATATAACCGATTAGCGCCACCGATACCGCGGCCGCAGCGGCGTAGAACGTGTTGGCTATTCCCATCAAGTCCTTTATAAAACCACCAAGCAACGGACCTGCGATCAAACCCGGTCGCCAGGCAAGCATGCGAAACGAGAACGAGGTAGCGGGACCTGTATTTATCCCCTGATCCGCAAATATTCCCCAGCTAGCTGGGACCCTTATGGAGTCGCCAATGCCGATCAGTGCGGCCACCAGGAGAAGTCCCCAAAATGTCTTCTGGTACGGAAGAACGAACGCGGCAATCGTAAACAGTGATCCGCCACCGACTACCAGCGGTGCTCTCCCCACTATATCGGATAGCTTTCCGGCAGGACCCTGTCCCAGAGCGAACATGAGGTATCGAGCGGCAACTACAGCACCCAGTTGACCTTTGGAAAGACCTATCACCGCGTAAGCGTAAACAGGGATAAAAACGATAATTATCGCCTTGGCGAAAGCGAAGAAAAGTTCAAAACCTACCTGGATTCGGAACTGAACCCCCGATAAAAGTTCCGACAGATGTAAACCTCCCCCTGCTCTACCTTCCCGGCTTTCCACCGATTCCTTCGGAACCATAAATAATATCACGGCGAAGCTTAAAGCGTAGAGGGAGGCGAGAATCATGTATGGAACCCCAAACCCGAACCTGGCAACTAGAAAACCCCCTCCCAGCGCGCCGATTGTCTGTCCAGTAGCCCGAAGGGAGTTATAGGTCCCGAGATTTCTCCCCCGATTTGCTTCTTTACTCCTGATACTTATAAAAGATAGCCCTACCGCTGTAGTCAGCGCAATTGAGAACCCCTGAAGTAGTCGAGAACCAAACAGACTCCCGAATCCCCCGACCTTCCAAAATAACAGGTATGTAGGTATGCCGATAACTAATCCAATGAGAAGTAATACCTTGCGATGCCCCAGGTCAGCGTATCGACCTATGGGGTAGAGAATTATTAGCTGAACCAATGAATACGCGACCCCAACAAGCCCAACCTGAACTCCGCTGAGGCTGAAGATATCTGAATAAATACCTATGAAGGTGGAAACCATCGCCACCCCGAGCCCGCTGGTAAACCTAACTGTCGATAGGGAGATAAATTGCTTTTTGTCGATGGGAATCACTCTCACTAATTGCAAACAATTGCCGTATTATATTATCATCTTTCCGTAAGTCCTCAACCCCGGTCCGTGAGAATTGAGTTATTCAACAAGTCAGGGGTAATTACCAGTAATGCTCCTGCGCTTACAGACCTTTGACGGGAGGAGGTTATGAAAAAGATCACCCTTTCCGGTGTAAGCAAATTTTTAGGAAACGAAAAGGTAATAAGGGACGTCGATCTCGAGGTAGAATCCGGGGAGTTCTTCGTAATAATCGGACCTACCGGCTGTGGAAAAACGACTTTTCTCAAACTGGTTGCCGGGTTATTGGATCCTGACGCAGGAGAGATATACTTCGACGAAGAAGCAGTAAATGACCTCTCTCCCTCGGAACGAAAGGTAAGAATGATTTTCGAAGACCACGCCCTCTATCCTCATCTGAAAGTTCACTCCGACAAAGGCTATTCAAACCTGAACTTTCCTTTGAAAATAATGAAACTGGGGCTGGAAAAAATCGGCCGGCGAGTAATGAAGATAATTGACCGGCTCGGTATATCCGAAAAGCTATTCGACCGAAAACCGGGAGAGCTTTCGGAAGGCCAAAAACAACAGGTGGCTCTCGGTCGTGCGCTGACGATCCCCCCGGATGTACTTTTATTTGACGAGCCGTTGAGAGACATGGACCCCCAAACCCGAAATGAAGCAAGGTCGGAAATTCTAAAAGCCCACGAAGACTTCAACTCCACCTCAATTTACGTTACCCACGACCTTGCCGAGGGGTTTAGCCTCGGAGAGAGGGTGGCAATAATGAAGGAGGGGAAATTCGTGCAAAAGGGTAGCCCGGAAGAAATACTTTCCAGTCCAAAGAACTCTTTTGTAGAGTCTTTTATCGGCAGTTACCAGGAAGCTTACAGGGAAGCATTTGAGGCTTAATTAAATTAGCCTCTCCCCGCGAACCAGTTCGTAAAGCTCGAAACCCGGGACCCTCAGAGAACCAGTGCCAGCCGAAGGTCGTTCACGTTAGTGCCAGTTTGGCCGGTA
>JBDGQU010000117.1:0-28606 GCA_042218715.1 Bipolaricaulia bacterium
TTTGAAGTCCATATTAAACTGGGTGCTGGACCGACTCCCGTTTATCAAATAAGTCCTTCGTTTAACTCTTCCCTGTTAATTTACCAGGTCAAAACCGGGTAATTTTGGTGGTTATTGGAATAGGAAGTTGAAACCCGTTAAACTGTTTTTTTGGTTTAAAGAACGAGTTAAGGAGTTCACCTGAATTAGGTTGGAGAGTTCTCCCTGGCCTGATAAAATTAAGCAATTGATTGAGTTCAAATAAAGGAGGATTCCGTTAATGCTTCCATCGGAACACTCGAAGGTATTGCGAAAGATTTATTCAAAATTGGAGAAGGTCGATGTTAACTGGGTAGTAACTGGCAGCGTTTCTTTTTGCCTGCAGGGTGTTCCCGTTACCCCTGACGATATAGATATCCAGACGGATGAATCCGGTGCCTACGAAATTGAGAGACTATTTCGGACATACGTTGTCAAACAAGTTAAGTTCTCCTCGACGGAAAGAATAAAGTCTCATTTTGGTGCTCTCAAAATCAAAGGGGTCCTGGTAGAGATCATGGGGGCCGTCCAGAAGTTTTACGATGGGGAATGGGAAGAGCCGATAAATATCGAAGAATACAAAAAAATAGTCAAATTGGAGGATATGGAGATTCCAGTTCTTGATTTGAGGTATGAAGCGGAGGCTTACAGGAGGTTTGGAAGGCTGGAGATGGCGAAAAAATTGAAGGACTATTCAGCAAAGTAAGCCCTGGGGCACTCTCGGCTAATTTTGGTAGTGGCTTACTGGAAATTGAAATTAATAGAAATTAGGGAGGAAGCACTAAATCACGTCCCAAGGAGATAAAATGCAATTGAGTGAAGCTTCGGCCCTGGTCACTGGCGCTGCAAAGAGGATAGGACGGAAAATTGCCGTTTCTCTTGCCGAGAAAGGAGTAGACGTAGTTATCCACTATAGGACCTCGGAGAACGAAGCTATTGAACTCCGGGACGAACTGAGGAAGCTTGGAGTTAAATCATATCTAATACAGGCTGATTTAAAAAAGAGTACCGACCTGGAAGACCTGGTGCCGAGGGCGAAGGAGAGGGTAGGTCGAATTGATTATCTAATAAATAATGCGGCGATATTTCCTCGTGGTAGATTGGATGATCTGGATTTTGAAGAACTAGCGGAAAACATTCGTTTAAATAGTTGGGCCCCGTTTCACCTGACCAGGTCGTTCGTGAATTCAGTTGAGCAGGGCAAGATAATTAACTTGTTGGATACCAGGGTGGCCGGGTATGATTGGACCCATGCCGGTTACTACCTGAGTAAAGTTCTATTGACCAGGATGACGAAAATGACAGCTATAAATTATGCCCCGGAATTCTCCGTTAACGGGGTTGCACCGGGGTTGATAATTCCTCCTGAGGGAGAAGGGGAGGAGTACCTGGAAGACAGGATCGACAGGGTGCCCTTAAAAAAATATGGAAGCGAAGTTGACGTGGCTCAAGCGGTGGTATACCTGTTGAGTTCGGGTTTCGTAACCGGGCAAATTTTGTACGTTGATGGCGGGAGGAACTTACTCCACGAACTAGAGGGTTAATTATGGACAAGATAAAGATAAACGACTTATCCATTAGAACTATCATCGGCACCGAGGGCTACGAGCGAGAGGATGAGCAGGAAGTTATAGTTAACTTAACCCTGTTCGTAGAAGATATTAAGGCAGGAGATACGGACGAACTACGGGATACTGTCGATTACAGTAAACTAAAAAACGAAATATACGGTACGGTTAAGGACTCGGAGTTCAAGCTGATTGAGTCTCTTGCTGAAGAGATAGCGGGAATTGCCCTGGATTACGTGGGAGTGGCTAGAACAAAGGTTTCGGTCCAGAAGCCGTCCGCTTTGAGATTTACCCGAAGTGCAGAAGTGGAGATAGTCCGCGAAAGCTAATTGGGCGCGGCAAAAAAGTAAGGGGGCATGACTATCAATGAGATCTGAGAAAGGGAAGTTTCAAGCTCAGTCCCTGGAGCAGGCTGAGCTCAAGTACTCAGCCGTATTCGAAAATACGGGGACGGCTACGGTTATTATCGAGGAAGACATGATCATTTCCTCCGCGAACAAGGAATTTGAAAACCTCTCGGGGTACTCGAAGGATGAAATTGAAGGGCAAAAGAGATGGACCGAATTCTTCGCGGAAGAAAAGCTGTCCATGATGAAGGATTACCACCGGACCAGGAGAGAGAAGCCGGAAAAAGCTCCCAGTAAGTACGAAAGCCGCTTCTTGGACAGGAATAATGATATAAAAGAAGTGCTCGTCAGTATAGACATGATCCCTGGAACGGAGAAAAGCGTAGCCTCTATTTCCGATATTTCCGACCAAAAGAAGGTTGAAAGACGACTAAAGGCGATAGAGAGGACGTCGAGGGAACTAATCCTGGCAACCGACAAGGACGAGCTTTATCGGTTGATTCTCGACAGGATAGATAGCGTCTTTGGGTTTAACAATACGAGCATCCTGGAGCGAAAAGAGAAAGGGCTTCAGCTAGTGTTAGGAAGAGAGGATCAGGCGGAGTCAAAGGGGAGGACGCTTTCACTTGATCAACCTTCCATTACGGTGAAAGCTTTTAAAAAGAACCGGCCGATTTACGTTCCCGACGTCAGAAATGACGAAAACTATATACCGGCGTCACCCGAATCCGAGATCAGGTCCGAATTTGCAGTTCCGATTTCCGTCGAAGGGAGGGCCTACGGGGTCTTGAACCTGGAAGACGAGCAGCTGGACGCTTTTTCCGTTATCGACAGGGAAATGATTACGATTCTGACGTCCGAAGTGGAAGTGGCTCTAAGGGGGCTGGAGCGGTTAAATCGGCTTGAAGAATCGAGGAGAAAGTTAAAAGGACTACACAAAGCCGTTGACAGAACTCAAACCTGTAAGTCCGAAGAAGAGTTGTTTGAAGCAGCGGTTGAAACGTTACAGGAAATCCTGGAATTTGAACTCTGTTCTATTGATCGTGTTGAGGGTAATAAATTGGTTCCTCAGGCTACATCGGCCGGAGTTAGCCCTGGAGATACCCGCTCGGGCAGAGTTGGTGAAGGTGTTGGTGGAATGACGGCAAAGAAAGGTGAGACGATCTGGGGCTCTGACGTCCAAACCAGATCCGATGCAAAACCGACAAACGAGGATTTTCGCGGTTTTATTAGCGTACCGATCGGGGATATAGCCGTCATGCAGGTAGTTTCGACGAAGGTCGATGCGTTTAGCGAAAGCGATGTGGAGTTAGTGGAAATACTTGCGGGCCATCTTTTAGGAGAATTAAACCGGGTGGGGCTGGAGGAGGAGCTCAAAGAGCAGGCTATTAAGGACCCGCTTACGGGTTTGTACAACAGGAGATTTCTCGACAAAGTATTGGACAGCGAACAGAAGAGGGTAAAAAGGTATGGAGGGTCTGTTGCCCTGCTTATGATTGATCTCGACGACTTTAAACGGATAAACGATAATTATTCGCACATAGTGGGAGACGAGGTCCTGAAGAAGATCTCGGAACTTCTTAAGGAAATGGTAAGAGAAGCTGATACTCTCGTCAGGTACGGCGGAGACGAGTTTTTAATCTTTATGCCGGAATTTGAGGTCAGTGTTGAAAAAGTAGTTGAAAGGATTGAATCAAGGGTCAAAGAGTGGAACAGATGTTCGGACTTAATTGAGGAAGAAATAGAGTTGACCGTGGGAACTGCTTTGTGGGATTCTCCTCGGGAAAGAACTATCGAAGACGCCCTTAAGGAAGCTGACGACATGATGTACTACCACAAACAAGAGACAAGCACCCATCCCACAGGGCAGGACAAATAAAAATACGTTGGTAAAGTTAACCTCGGGTTTGGGAAACAAAAGATTGATCCAGCACTCAAAACAGCCGATTCACCCTCAGGGTTTACCCTGGGGCACTCTCGGCTAATTTTGGTAGCACTTCAGTTTTCGAACATTTTTACTATTTTTGCTTCTTCCTTTGCCTGGCGTAACCATTCCTTCCATAGGCGCCTTTTCTTGTTTCTTCGAAGCTCCTCTTTGATGTGGCTCCTTACTTCGGTTAGAGGCTGTATTTCCCCGTCTTTGTCTCGGAAAGAATCCTTATGTTCGTTGTAATATTGTTCGATTTCCTTTGAGCTGACCGAAACTTTACCCAGAACCTCGTCCTTCAGCTTCTCTCGCAGTAGCTTACGTGAAATTTCTTCTTTTAGATCGTGCAGGGTCAGTCTATCCTTTTCGAGCTGTTTCATAAGTTCTTCCCTGCTATTCACCTGTTTTGTCCTTTCAATTATCGCATCAAGTCTTTTATTTATCTCTTCTTCCGATACAGTTATCCCCAGGGATTCCGCTCTCTGGAGAACGATCCTTTCTGTAATCAGTTTTTTAAGGACGAATTTTCGGTATCTATCCAGGGTCTTTTCTCCCTCCTCGGTCTCCATTAGAAACTCCGCGAAAAGCGGTACACTCCTGAGGGCCATAAAGATTCTATCAATTCGAGCTCGCTCTGACAGCTTTTCTTTGGTTATCGGTTCTCCGTTAACTCTTGCCACCGTTTGCTTATCCGCTTCTTTCTGAGCGGCGCAGAGGGATCCAGTTACGACTGTTAATAGGAATAGACCAAGAAGACCTATTATTACTCCGGGGCTCGTTGGTTTACGATTTTGGGTTAATGTCATGTTTAACACCTGAGTAAAGTTAGGATAGCCTCACTCATTATAACAAATTCTAGCGCTTGTTAATAACATGTGGAAACATGGGTGAGGATTGCTTTTTTAAATCCCGTTTTCCGTCCCAGTTTTAGAATTCCCCCCGGTTTGATTAAGGGGAAGGGTAAAGGTGAAGGTAGTGCCCTCACCTTTTTCGCTTCTGGCTTCTATTTCTCCTCCGTGTGCTTCGACCAGTTCTTTCGAAATTGTAAGTCCTAAACCCGTTCCGCCGGTAGACCGGGAGCGAGAACCATCTACCCGATAGAACCTGTTGAATACGTGAGGAAGATCGCTTTCGGGAATTCCTTCCCCGTCGTCGGAGACGCTTATTTTGACGAAATCGTCTTCCAGTTCCGTACTGATGACGATATTCCCATTTTGGTCAACGTGGGTAATCGCGTTATCGAATAAATTCTGTAATACCTGGTGAATTCTATCCGGGTCCACGTTCAACAACGGGTTTTCCGGGGACTGTACTTTTATTTCCACGTCATTCTTCTCTAGCTGAACCCGGATCGACTCAATGGCCCTTGTAATAATGTCGTTAAGAAGTACCGGTTGCTTCTCTAGTTCAAGGTTGCCAGCTTCGGCACGAGCGAGGTCGTGAAGGTCGTCAACTAGCTTCTTCAATAGCTTGGAATTTTTATAGAGGGAGTCTATAACATTCTGATCGGGTTCCATGTTGCCCTCTTTAATTGCTTCGAGGTATCCATGTGTCTTTGTTAAGGGGCTTCTGAGCTCGTGAGCCACGTCACTGACCATGTTCTTTCTTAATCTCTCCTGTTCTTTGAGATCTTCTGCCATAGAATTAAAAGCTGAAGCAAGTTTCCCGACCTCGTCTCGAGACGTGACTTTAACTTCCTGGTCCAGCTCTCCTTTGCTTATTTTCTCGGCCGCGGATGTTAGCTCCTGTATGGGCTTTAACGTTCTTCTAGAATAAACTGCCGTCAGGGTAACTGCCGCGAGAATTGACAAGATGGCCGCTATCGTTATCGATCGGGTTACGGAAGAGAGAAATATTCTTTCTATTTTTGACCGTTTTCGGTCCTTGAGGAATAGGAAACCGGTTGGTTCTTTTGCGTCTCCTAAAGTAGCAATTTTGAGGTTCAATTCTTTGTTTGCAATTTCTCCCTCCATGCTACCCGAGGTATCTCCCACTATCCTTCCTTCCTCGTTTGCCAGGACAATTTGGCTACTATAGGTCCTTTTTATTTTCTCTATTAATTTTTGAACTCCATCCCAGCTCCCGGTCTGTTCGTAATAGCTGGACAGAATTAAAGCCAGTCTCTGATATCTTAGCGCTTGATCCTGGGTTATGTATCTATCGAACTCCCGAGTCGCCGTTCGGGTAGCAACGAACGCTATCGTACCTATCGCCAGTGCCACAATCAGTATAAAGCCGATAAGCAACTTCCACCGAATGCTGTAAAGCATATTTCCTCCGGTCAATCCTTTCCCTTGGAGTCGAACTTGTACCCCATTCCAAATTCGGTCTTAATGTAAATTGGTTCTTCTGGATCGGTTTCTATTTTGTCCCTCAAGTGCTTTATATGTACGTCTATAGTCCTCTCAAAGCTTTCGTAACCGTAACCGAAAGCTGCGCGAATCAATTGGGGTCTGGAGAATACTTTATTGGGCTGTTTTATAAGGGTGGCTAGTATTTTAAACTCCGTGGGGGTAACTTCTACGGGCTCGTTTTGGACCAGTACCTCTTTCTTGTCAAAATTCACTGAAAGATCGCCGTAGCTGACCTCTTTTGGGCCCTCTTCGTCCTCTACGCGTCTGAGAGCAGCTCTTACTCTGGCAAGAAGTTCTCCCGGGCTGAACGGCTTTGTCACGTAATCATCCGCACCCAGGTCCAGGCCTTTGATTTTCTCCTCGTCGGAGGTCTTTGCTGTAAGCATTATTATCGGGGTTTCAGTTTCTCTCCTCATTCTTTTACAAACCTTGTATCCGTCCATTTCCGGCAACATTAGGTCCAGTACAACAAGGTCGAATTCGCGTTTTCGGAATAACTGGAGAGCTTCCTTGCCGTTGTAAGTCCCTTCCACATCGTAACCGTCTTTGGTAAAGTAATCCTCGAGAAAATCTACAAGTTCTTTATCGTCGTCAACAACAAGGATATTTTTATTCATGATTTGTTTTTATTAAAGTCTTGTTAAGATTTTGTTAAAAATTGAGTTTGCGTTACCGGCGATTGGTTAGGCCAGAGTATGTAAATATAAGGGAATTCTCCCCAGTTTTGCACCAAAATTGCCAGGAAGCCCCACGGCTGCTCGGGGAGGTTTCGGCTGGTTTTGTTCGGCAAAGTAAAAAATTCCTAACCTTACGGGTTTGTGGTTACAAACCTTGCACCCTTGTCCGGAATAATTGACTGGGGGATGTTAAGGAACGTCAGTTTTTGTAGACTTAACCGGGAAGATGTTCGTTCCGGTCAGTTTATACGGAGGTAGAAGTGGCAAAGTCCAAAGACAGAGAAATAATTAGGTGGGAACAGGGAGAGGTTAGAAGGATTAATGATAGAGTGGTAGTAGAGTCTCCCCTGGAGATAGTCGTAAATGGTCGAACTGTGGTAACTCTATTGTGCAGTCCTGAAAACCAGAAGGCTTTAGCTCTAGGATATTTGAGATCGGAGGGCCTGGTAGAAGGTCGAAAAAAGGTAAAACAGATGGATTGCATGTTTGATGGGAAGTTGATAGAACTTCGGATGGAAAAAGATGGCCTCGAGCTGGAAGCTTATTTTGACCGCAAGAGAGCGCTAACTTCCGGTTGCGGGAAGGCCAGCACAATAATAGATGAAATGGGAGGCCTCGAATACCAGGAAACAGAAGGTGTTTTTATATCGGACCTAACAGATCTCACCGAATTGATGAAAGCCCTCCAGAAGAAAGCCGATCTCTTCCGGGAGACAGGCGGGTCTCATACTGCAGCTCTGGCTCGCCCTGCTGAGATAGAGTATTTGGCAGAAGATATAGGTCGTCATAACGCGGTGGATAAAGTAATAGGACAAGCAGTTCTGGACGGCAGGAATTTGGAGGAGTTTATTTTGCTGACGAGCGGAAGACTCTCCTCTGAAATGGTATTAAAGGCTATAAGGAGTTCAATTTCGATAGTCGTATCTCGCTCTGCTCCTACTACTCTCGCGGTTAGCTTGGCGGAAGAAACCGGTCTAACGATGGTAGGCTTCACCCGGGGAAACAGATTTTCTGTCTATTCGGGTGAAAGGAGGATAAAAAGGATTTCCTCGGGCCAAGAAAGAACGACCAGTTGACCTTTGAGCTTGTAATAGCTGAATTCTTATCCTAAAATCTACGAGCTATTAGCCCTGCCTTCCGTTGAGTGTGATTTTTTATTTATTAAGGAGAAGTTAGACTCATGGTTAGCGATAACGAAAAGAACGTCTTGATTTGTAGTGCCTGGCCTTATGCCTCGGGTGTGCCCCATCTCGGGAACATCCAAACTTCTTTGCTGTCAGGTGACGTCTTTACTCGTTACTACAGGTTGAAGGGTCATTCCGTACTGTATGTCTCCGGTTCGGATGCTCACGGGACGAGAATAGAGTTTGAGGCAGAAAGACGGAACATGCAACCGGAAGAGCTGGCATCCGAAACACACGAAAAGATAGTTGAAATCCTGGAAGATTTCAGGATTGAGTTTGATAACTATACGATAACTACAAACCCGACTCACGAAGAGTTCGTCCAGGAAATCCATAAACAAATGGACGAGGAAGGTTATATACTATCCAAGGAAGAGGAAAGGGCCTATTGTCACGATTGTCAGCGGTTTCTCGCCGATAGATTTATAGAAGGGACCTGTCCGGAATGTGGCACGGGGGGTGCCCACGGTAACCAGTGCGATAGTTGCGGTTCTTTGCTCGAGCCGGAGGAGCTAATAAAACCAAATTGTGCTGTCTGCGGTGGGAACAATATCGAATTTAAGAAGACAAAGCACTGGTATATTGATCTAGAGAAACTTCAGCCCCAGCTGGAAGAATACGTTGATCGTCACTACGACGACTGGCAGGATAACGTAAAAAGGTTCACCGACCAGATGCTAAAAGACGGTCTTGAACCCCGGGCAATTACGAGAGATATAGAATGGGGGATTCCAGCACCTTTCGAAGGAGCGGAGGAAAAAGTGATTTACGTATGGGCGGAGGCTGCCCTGGGATACGTCTCGGCCGTAAAAGAATACTTCGAGAATAACGAAACTGACGAGAGCTGGGAGGATTACTGGTTTTCTGAAGACGCCTTACAGGTTTATACTCTTGCAAAAGATAATATTCCTTTCCACACTCTCCTGTTTCCCGGTCAGTTATTGGCATCTGGCCAGGGGTATCATCTACCGGATCAGATAAGTGCCGGAGAGTATCTGAACTGGGTTGGGGGTAAATCGTTTTCCAAAAGTAAAGGTGTGGGGATTTTCGCTGACGACGCTACCGAGTTAATGGATTCCGTGTTCTGGAGGTTTTACCTAATATTTCAGAGACCGGAGAAAAAGGACGTTGAGTTCTCCTGGTCCGAGCTGGACAAAGCCGTCAATAATATTTTCATAGACAACGTGAGTAATTTTATAAACAGGGTAACCTCGTTTACCTATTCGAGGTTCGACGGATCAATACCGGAGGGAGAAATAGAAGGCGAGGTAGCCAAAAGAATGGACCGAACTGTCTCGGAAGTGGAGTCGATAATTGAATCGGGTGGATTATCCGGGGCTTTGAGGAAAATTTGTGATCTGGCCAATTTCGGGAACGGTTATTTTCAGGAACGGAGGCCCTGGGAAACGGGAGACGAAGACGTAGTGCTTTCGAGTTTGAAGGTTGCTAAAGCGATTTCAATTATGCTGGAACCTTTTGTACCTTCGTTTTCCGAGGAAGTTTACAAAATATTCAACCTGACTGATCCGAACTGGGAGGAAATAAAGAATTCCCCCTCGGGTGAGTTAACGGAGCCCAGGCCTTTACTGGAGAAGCAGGATTTAGAAGTGTTGAGGGAGAGGTACGAGAAAAAGATAGCGAATAAAACCGAACAACCGGAGGGAAAAGAGGATATGAGCAAAGATAAGGTAAGTTTTGACGACTTTAACGCAATGGATATGCGAGTCGGGAAAATCGTCCGGGCCGAAGAGTTATCCGGAGCCGATCGACTATACAAACTTCAGGTGGACGTTGGAACCGACGAGCTCCAAACCGTTTCGGGATTAAAAAAACATTACGATTTGAACGAGCTTGAAGATCGCCAGGTGGTAGTGCTAACGAACCTTGAACCGGCGACCATTCACGGAGAACGGTCGGAGTGTATGCTACTTGCGGCCGAGGGGGACGAGTTAGCGCTACTGGGGATTGATAAAGACCTTAAACCGGGAGCTAAAGTGGCTTGAATTCCCGGTTGATTTGCCGTTAGGGTTGAAACCTGGTGGAACCGTAAATTAGAATTCTGGAGGAAACAATGTACGCAATTATAGAAACAGGCGGGAAACAGTATAGAGTAACGCCCGAAGAAGAGTTGAAAATAGAAAAGTTAAAAGGGCAAGGAGTCGGGGAATCGGTTAAATTCGACAAAGTATTGTTGGTGAAAAAGGACGAAGAAATCGAAGTAGGAAAGCCCTATCTGGAAGATTCTGTGGTGGAAGGAGAGATAGTTGAGAAAGACAAGGAAGAAAAAATTACCGTATTTACCTATAAGAAAAGAAAAGGGCATAGGAGAAAGCTAGGTCACAGACAGCCTTATATGAAAGTAAGGGTAGATAACATTTCTTCTTAAACGAGGGGAGATAGAATGGCTCATAAAGTAAGTAGTGGTTCCACGCAGAACGTTCACGATACCGCCGGAAAACGGCTAGGAGTAAAGAAGTTCGGTAGCGAATGGGTAGAGCCGGGAAATATTATAGTTAGGCAACGGGGAACCAAGTTTAAACCAGGAGAAAATGTGGGAATAGGAAGGGATCACACGATTTTCGCGAAAGTTTCCGGATACGTAAAGTTTGAAGGATCAGGAGACAAGTATATAAGTGTCGTTCCTCCCTCCTAAAAACCATCCAACCCTTTCTTCGTGCGCACCGATCACGCGGGATAAGTTATGTTTGTAGATGAAGCTACTATTACGGTTAAAGCGGGTGACGGTGGCCACGGAATTATAAGTTTCGAGAAACAGTTTGGGCAACGTCACGGCGGCCCCGACGGAGGTAACGGTGGGAAAGGTGGGGATGTCTACATTCGCGCCGATAAGAGTGTAAACACTCTACTCCGGTTTGATAAGAAAAATACTTTTCGAGCTGAGAAAGGGGAGAAAGGTGGACCTCGGGAGAAGACGGGTAAGTCCGCTGATGATTTATACATAAAAGTCCCTGTAGGGACCATGATATTCGATGGTGAAGCGGACGAAAAATTGGCTGATCTTAACGAGAAAGGTCAAGAGATTCTTATAGCCAAAGGAGGAGCGGGTGGACGAGGCAACAAGGCGTTTTCCTCCTCGAGAAATACTGCCCCCCGCCTTCGAGAGTGGGGAGAGGAAGGTGAGGAAAAGTACCTACGGCTCGAATTGAGAATGCTTGCTGACGTAGGTATAGTAGGGTTCCCTAACGTTGGTAAATCCAGCTTGATATCAAAGATCTCAGCTCAAAAGCCGAAGATAGGAAATTATCATTTCACTACCATGGAACCTCACCCCGGGGTGGTCTCCGTGGACGAGTGGAACGAATTCGTCGCAGTAGATATACCGGGAATAATTGAGGGAGCTCACCAAGGAAAGGGGCTGGGGGATCAGTTCTTGCGGCATTTAACCAGGACTAAGGTTCTGATTCATATGGTGGATATTTCCGGGGTTGAAGGAAGAGACCCTCTGGAAGACTGGAAAGTATTTCGAAGTGAACTGGGTGAATACGACAATTTGCTGAAGGAAACTCCGGAAATAATTGCAGGCAACAAGATTGATTTAATGGACGATAAAGATATCGACGATCAGGTAGAGAGATTCGAAAAAGAAGGTCTGAAGATATACCCAATATCCGCAGCAACCGGAGAGGGAATAGATAAACTGGTAAAAGAGACGTACGAAGTATTACAAAAGGCGGAAGAAAGGACTGAAGATGAACAGGAAAAGTCAGGAGATGGGACACATAAAGTTTATCGTTTTGAGGGAGAAACTGGGTTCAGAGTTTTCGAGAAGGAAGATAGATTCATCGTCGAGGGGCAAGAGGTAGAAACCTTAGCGCAAAAGCTTGATTTTTCAACTGAAGATGCACCCGATTATTTTCACAGGAAACTGGAGCAGCAGGGTGTTATCTCAAAGTTGAAGGAGAAAGGAGCCCGTAGTGGTAGTATAATCGAAATCGGAGGCATGGAGTTTGAACTCGTCCTCTAGAGTTGGTCTGTTTGGAGGGACTTTTGATCCAATTCATAATGCCCATCTGGAAGTAGCCAGGCAGTCAGTGGCTCAGATGGAGTTGAGCAAGGTAATATTTATACCGTCCAAGCATCCTCCACATAAATCCGAGAAGGGGTTGACGGATGCGGAGACGAGGTACGAAATGGTCGAGATCGCAATAGAAGATAAAGAAAATCTGGAAGTATCACCGGTAGAGATAAATAGAGAAGGACCCTCCTACACCATCGACACTCTGCGGGAAATGGAAGAAATCTACGGTAAAATTGCCTTTATCGTAGGGGCTGATAACCTTATAAATATAGATACGTGGAAGAAGCCGGAAAAGCTTTTGGATAAGTGTCCCTTCATAGTAGCACCGAGAGGGGGGATACTGAAAGGAGATTTCGAAAAGGAAATATTTAAAGGAAAAGACCTTAGGTTTTTAAATATGAGTGAAATATCTCTTTCCTCTACGGAAGTTAGGGAAAGGATTATCGGAGGGCAGCCCGTGGATGGGATGGTCCCAAAAAAAGTTCGCGATTTCATCAGAAAAAAAGGCCTTTACCGAGTTATCTCGGAAGAAGTAACTGGTAGCTAATTTTACACTTCGAGGAGGGAAAAAATCTCTAACGAAGCTAGAGTTAATCACGAAATTACTGCAGGAGAAGTAAGGGTTATTGGTGAAGATGGGGAACAGATTGGAGTTATGAGTCTGGAGGACGCCTTAAAGGAGGCGGAAGACCAGGATCTCGATTTAGTGGAAGTCGCTCCGGATGCCGATCCAGTCGTAGCGAAGATTCTTGACTACGGAAAGTACAAGTACAAGCAGCAAAAGAAGAAACAAAAGCAGCAAAAAAAGAAGAAGTTAAAGACGATAAAGTTTTCCATCAAGATAGAGGAACACGATTTTAACACCAAGGTGAACCATATCAAAGAGTTCCTCAAAGACGGGCACAAAGTTCGTGCGACGGTCTTCTTTAGGGGTAGAGAGAAAGCTCATAAGGACAGAGGTTACGATCTTTTGAACGATATAAAAGAGGAAGTTCAGGAGGTAGGAGAGGTCGACCAGAAACCAACTCAAAAAGGACAGGTCGTGCAAATGTTACTAAAACCAGGAGGAGACTAATATGCCAAAAAAGAAAACTCATAAAGGAATTGCAAAGAGATTTAAGAAGTCGAAAAACGGTAAACTGACGCATAAGAAGTCCGGTTACGGACACAAAAGGACGAAGAAAAAACCGTCGAACAAAAGGGACGCGCGAAAGGATAAAGAAGTAAAGGGTAAAACCAAGAAAAACCTGGATAAGCTCCTTTCTTCCTAAACTGAATTCCACTTGGTTCGATAAGTAGCCGGATAGTAGACGAGTAAAATATAGCACTAGATTTGATAAACAGGTGAATTTGGAGGTATTTTATGCCCAGGGCAACAAGAGGTAATTCCAGACTGAAGTCGAGGAAGAAAATTCTTAAACGGTCGAAGGGATTTTACGGTAAGCGAAGGAACTGTTACAAGATAGCAAAGCAGTCGGTAATGAAGGCGCTCAAGAATGCTTACATAGATAGACGGAGGAAGAAGAGGGAGTTTCGGAAGCTATGGATAACGAGAATAGGGGCAGCCTCCAAAAATAGAGGTCTTTCCTATTCCAAGTTTATGGGAGGGTTAACCAAAGCCAACGTAGAGATAAATAGAAAAATGCTTGCCGATATAGCTGTTAGGGACCCGGAAACGTTTGATCACCTGGTGGATATTGCAGAGGATGAAATAAATAATTAACGAATGAATCTCCAAGACCTGATTTCCAAGTTCGAAGAATACTGGAGAAACCAGGGTTGTTTGACTGTTCAACCTTACGATGTCGAGACGGGGGCCGGAACGTTTAACCCGGGGACGTTCTTTGGTTCTCTTGGACCGGATCCGTTGAAAATTGCCTACGTCGAGCCAAGCCGAAGACCTCCCGACGGGAGATACGGTAAGAACCCCATTAGAGTTCGGCAGCATCACCAATACCAGGTCATTTTAAAACCCCCTCCTGAAGAGAGTCAGAAGCTTTATCTTGATAGTTTGGAGTACATAGGGATTGATCTCGACGCACACGACGTTAGATTCGTTGACGATAATTGGGAATCACCTTCACTGGGTGCTCGAGGTACGGGCTGGGAGGTCTGGATTGACGGTCTTGAGATCACTCAATTTACCTATTTCCAGAGAGTCGGGAGTGTGGATCTGGATCCAGTGTGTGTCGAACTCGCCTATGGCCTGGAAAGGATCGCGACATTTATTCAGGAGGACGAAAGCGTCTACGACCTCAATTGGAGCGATAACCTCACCTACAGACGGATATTTCAGGAAAAAGAGCGACAATTTTCCACCTACAATTTCGATCTGGCCGACGTGGACGATAATCGGAAATTGTTCAACATTGCCGAGAGAGAAGCGGAAAGGTGCCTGGAAGCTGAACAATTCTACCCTGCTTACGACCTAACTCTAAAAGCGGCTCACTTTTTTAATATTTTGCTTGCGAGGAATGCTATAAGCGTTACGGAAAGGGAAAAATACATAAGTAGGATTAGAAAGCTGGCCGAAACCGTGGCCAATCAATACGTGGAAAACCTGGAGGACACCCCTGATGAGCGAAGACCTATTATTTGAACTCGGGACGGAGGAAATTCCTCCCGCGTTTCTACCAAGGATCGCCGCTAACTTACGGGATGATTTGCGAGGTAAACTGGACGAGGAAAGACTGGAAGTTGGGGAAGTAGAACTCTTCTATACCCCGAGGAGAATGGCAGTAAGGATAAAAGAACTTCAGGAACGTCAGGAAGATCGAATTGAGAAGCACAGGGGCCCCTCGGAAGGGATAGGGCTTGACGAAGCCGGCAATTATACGGTTGCTGCGGAGAAGTTTGCCCAGGGACACGGGGCGACAAAAGAGGACCTGTACGTGGAGGAGACGGAAAACGGGGCATATTTTTTCGTAGACGAGAAAGTCGAAGGCAAGCGAACCAAAGAGTTACTTCCGGACGTCTTATCGTCGGTAGTTGAAGACCTCGAACAACCGGAAAGGATGCGCTGGGATGATACGGCGATAAGGTTTATAAGGCCAATAAGGTGGGTAGTCTGCCTGCTGGGTTCTGAAACCGTAAACCTATCAATTGGCAGGGTGGAATCGTCTAGAAGGACTCGAGGTCACAGGTTTCACGGGGAAGATCGAATCCATCTAGATGAGCCTGCACAGTACGAGAAAAAGTTGGAAGAAAATTACGTACTACCCGACCCCGAGGCCAGGCTACGAAAGATGGAAGATCAAATTTCCAGGGTAAAGTCCGACCTGGACGCCAGGATGGCCTCCGATGAGGAGTTCCTGGAACTACTGTCCAATACGGTGGAGTATCCTAGTATCGTTTGTGGGAGTTTTCCGGAGGAATTTTTGGATTTACCTGACGAACTTCTGTTTAAGACTCTTACGGGAGAAGCACGGTTGATACCGTTGATTGACCTGGAAGAGGAGCCTCTTTCTACTTTTATCGGTTTTAGAGACGGACCTTCGGACGATACTGGTAGGGTGAGGGGAGGTTACGAATCGGTAATTAATGCGAGGCTTAGAGATTCAAAGTTTTTCTTCAGCCACGACCGGGAAAAGCCTCTGGAAAATTATATTGAAGAACTGAAAACTGTAACTTTCCAGGAGGAACTTGGCTCAATATGGGACAAAGTGGCCAGAATGAGGGAGATTGCCGAATGGATTTGCTCGAAAAATGATAGGTTCGACCCTGATCTCACGGATAGGACCGTCCAGCTAGCAAAGGCAGATCTGGTTACGGAAGTGGTTGACGAGTTTCCCTCGCTTGAAGGGACAATAGGGGCTTATTACGCCGAGCTTGACGGGGAACCGGAAGAAGTAGTACGGGGGATAAGACAGCATTACAAGCCCCGAAACCCTAAGGAAGATCCCCCGGAAAATTCCACGGCAATTGCGGCAAGCATTTCTGATAAACTGGATACACTTCTAGGTTCGTTTCTTATCGGGGAAAGACCTAGTGGCACCAAAGACCCTTACGGTCTCCGGAGAAAAGCCGATGGCATAATACGGACGACGATTGATAGAGATATAAACCTGGATACGTCCGGGCTGTTGAGATACGCTGGCTCCTTATACGACGATGACGGAACCGAAGAGACAGTAAAGAGTCTGGAGGATTACTTCCGGGAACGGCTGGGGCGTGTTCTAGATCGTGTATACGAGATCCCCTATGACGTAGTGGATGCTGTAAATTATAAAAAGCAACTTAATTTCTATGATTCTTACTTAAGAGCGACGACGCTGGAGAAGTTCAAGAAAAAGGAGGAAATGAAGGATCTGGTTGATTCGTTTACAAGGATAGTTAATATAACCGAAGGCCGAGAAAAAGCAGATTTTGACCCGGAAATTTTCCAGTTGAGCCAGGAAAAAGAATTATGGAAGACTGTAGATGGAAGGGTGGATAAAATAAAAGAATTAGCCCGAAGGCAAAACTACGAGGAAGTGGTTGGAGAGCTTTTAAGCTTTAAGGAGCCCATCGATGAATACTTCGATAACGTCATGGTTATGGTTGACGACGAGAAGCAACGAGAAAACAGGATCAACTTCCTGCTTTACCTGAAAGAACCGTTCCTAGAGATCGGCGATCTATCGAAAATAGTAACTGAGTAAAGAATTTATCCTTTTCTAGAATCAGTTTCCTCTTTTTCATCTTTCTTCGGGACAGGATCGTATCCTCCGGAATTCAACGGATGGCATCTTAGGACCCGTTTAACAGCCAGGTAAGTACCTTTCACCACTCCGTGTTCTTCGATTGCCCGCTTGCTGTATTCCGAGCAACTCGGATAAAACCTACAGGTATCGGGTAAGCTGGGCGACACTGCCTTTTGGTATACCCTAATTAATTTTAACAGAGCGGCTTTAAGCAATCTCAATAATTACCGCCTTCGATTGGTGCTTATCAGGAGTGCAAATCGGCGTGGCGGAGGGGGTGGGATTCGAACCCACGGCTGAGTTTCACCTCAGCAACGGCTTAGCAAGCCGTCGTCTTCGGCCACTCGACCACCCCTCCGAGCAGTACATTTAATCTACCAAATCAACCGGCCTTTTTCAACTTGCATTCGCCAGAGTACGATCTTCCCTGGGTTGATGAACTTTGCCCACGAGACTTTGCAGGGATTTTCCGGCTGAAGATTTTATCGATCTCGAAAGTTTTAGAGAATTTCGTAAAGGGAGGTTATCCGATCCGGGTCTTGCACACTAAACAAAAGTTTAGTAGTATGAGCTTAGATCATGTACAGGGCAAATTTGACCAGGAGGCAGTACGATATTCTGGAGTTCGTTCACGAGACGATAGAGGAAAAGTCCCGTCCCCCGACTATTCGCGAGATTGGGCGTGAGTTCTCTATTAGCTCCACGAAAGGAGTATCCGATCACCTGAGCGCTCTGGAGAAAAAGGGCTGGATAGAAAGAATCGAGGGCCAGGCTCGTGGTATCAGGCCGGTGAAAGAGAAAACGGAGAGGTTGTTTAGTGGAAGAGAAGGTGTTCCGGTTGTCGGTTCGGTCGTGGCGGGTGAACCGACGCTGGCCATGGAGAACGTTGATGGGCTTCTGGACCTGGAAGAAATGTTCCCCAACCAGAAGGGGCTCTTCGCCCTGCGAGTTGACGGTGACTCCATGGTCGAGGCCGGAATTCATCGGGGCGATCTGGTAATTGTCCGGCAGCAGCCTACGGCCGAAGTCGGGGATATCGTTGTCGCAGTCTTGGACGACGAAAGAGGTACTGTTAAAAAGCTATCCCGGCTGGGTGAGAAAATTCACCTGGAACCGGCCAATCCGGATTACGAGACTATCGTTAAGGACCCGTCGGAGGTGGAGATAAGGGGCCGAGTCGTGGGAGTTGTTCGGAAGATGTAGTTGTGGGGCGGAACTCCGGGCTTTCCGAGCCGAGAAATTTTCGACTCGCGTGGTCTAACTGCTTTGTTCATCATGTATAAAGATATAGACAAACGGATCAAGGTCGGCGTAAAGTTTTCCTCTGGTAAAGTCGAGCCGGTCTGGTTTTTCTGGCGGGAGAGAAAGCACGAGATCGACGAAGTGAGTCTCTATCACCGGTCTTTCAAAGGAGAGGCTCCGCTCCATCATTTTTCCGTTCGGGTTGGGGACGATGTCTTCCAGTTGACGTTTAACGGCAAAAAGCTCCGATGGAGGCTGGATAAGCTATGGGTGAACGGTAACCCGCGGCAATGAGCAGAGTTGTCCTTCACGTCGATATGGATTCCTATTTTGCCTCCGTAGAACAGCAGGCCAACCCCAGGCTCCGAGGCAAACCAATAGTGGTTACGGGAAAGCCAACAATCAAATCCGTTGTTGCGGCCGCCTCTCGGGAAGCCAAAGAAGTGGGGGTGGAATCCGCCATGGCCACCTGGAAAGCGAGAGAATTATGCCCCGATCTTACTCTGGTGCCCGGAGATCCCGACAGGTACGAGTGGATAACCAATAATTTTTTCGACATACTGCGAACCTATAGTCCGAAACTTGAACCGTTCGGAGTGGACGAAGCCTTTCTCGACGTTACGGCCAAAGTGAAAGAATACAAGTCGCCCGTGAGTCTGGTCGAGAGTATAAAAAAGGATGTTAGGGAGGAGTTCGGGGGCTGGATAACCTGTTCGGTTGGTATAGCCAGAAACAAGCTCCTTGCCAAACTTGCATCCGATATGGAGAAGCCGAACGGGATGACGTGGATAAAAGACGAGAAGATACCGGACGTGTTAGAAGAGATATCTTTGACGGACCTCAACGGAATAGGCTCTCGGACGGAAAGAAGATTAAATCGTTTGGGGATTAGTTCGGTCCCTGAACTGGGGGAGTTTCCCGAGAAGGAGTTGAAGAAAGAGTTCGGCGTGAATGGAGCCCGATTGAAGTTGATGGGCCAGGGCAAGGATCCGTCCCCGGTACTACCCGCAAGCTACGAAGAAGAAGTCAAGTCGGTTGGAAATTCCTCTTCTCTGCCAGGACATAAGCGGTCCGAAAGGAAGGCTCTCCCGATTCTGTTTAAACTTGCTCAGAAAGTCGGTTACAGGTTGCGCAAAAAAGGATTTATGGCGGGGACGATCAAATTGATCGTCAGGGACGGGGAATTCGATGTCAATGGTAAGCAAATTACCCCGGGCCGGTACGTGGATGACGGTAATCTTATTTACTCTACCGCCCTGAAGCTAAAGGAGAAGATGGGGTTTCCACCTACACCAACTATGGTGGGAGTCAGGGCGTCAAATTTGAAACCAAGAGACACGCTCTCCAGGCCCCTTTTGCCCGACCGCAGGAACCGGGAGTGTCTGCTTCGGGTGATGGACGAAGTAAATGAGGAATATGGAGAGGGTACTCTCTACTTTGCGGCTCAGTCCGGGGCCGAAGATCTGCTGCCTTCCGTGGGGGAGTTTAAACGCCCGGGTGACCTTAATTAATGAACTCAGTTCTTTCACCAAAGTCGTACTTATAATGTTTTTTCCGCTATCCACCCTCTCCCGTGGTTTCCATACTTTCCCGGGTCATTTCACCCCAGGAACTGCTTTTCCGGAAGAAATCTATTAAACCCTTGAGCCTCCACACGGCGTAAAGCTGTCTGTAACCGAAGTTTTCAAGGAAGGTCATACCCAGTAATTTTATCTTATCACGAGGACGTTTGTAGCGTTTAAGGGTAAATTCTTCGAGCAATAGAGAGGAAACCGAGAGCAGCACACCGTAAAGGAGAGCAAGAGTGATAAATAGCAGGGCGAACGGCAGGTTGATCCAGCCCATGATAAAGGAAACTAGAAAAACTACGTAACCACTTACTTCGACTGCCGGGCCAAGGAGTTCAAAGATGAGAAAGAACGGTAGTCCCAGTAGGCCTATGGATCCGTATTTCGGATTCCCGATCATCTTCCAGTTATAAGTTAGGGCCTCAGCCAGACCCCTCTGCCAGCGATTTCGCTGCCTGGATAGGACACTAAATGAAGAAGGAACCTGGGTCCAGCATACCGGATTGGGGATAAAGGTAATCGTATAATCTTCTCCCTGCCGTCTCATGTATTTGTGTAATCTTATAACCAAATCCATGTCCTCACCGACAGTATCCGTTCTGTAGCCACCGATATCCCTCACTATATCCGTTTTGAAGAGCCCAAAAGCTCCGGAAATTATCGGGAGGCTATTCAACCTGCTCCAGCCAGTTCGACCAAACAGAAAAGCACGAATATATTCCATGACCTGAATGGATGGAAGTATTTTTCCGGGCATCTTGACTTCTCTAATTTCCGAACCTTCTATTCTACAGCCGTTTGCCACCCTGACAATGCCACCTATACCGATTACATTTTCATCCCTGGTCAAGTAGGGTTCGACAAGTCTTTGTAAGGATTGTCTCTCTATTAAACTGTCAGCGTCGATCGCGAGGAAAAGATCTGACCGAGAGTAGTTTAATCCTGCATTAAGCGCGTCAGCCTTGCCACCGTTTTTCTTATCCACTACAAGTATTCTTTCGTCGGTAACCGATTTATAGACCTGGTTTATTTCTTCACAGTCAGTCGTTGTTTCAGCTTCTCGTGCTACGGGGATTAGTTTAAATTTTTCTTTTAACTCCTTTAATGTTCCGTCGGTCGAGCCGTCATTGACGACTATAAGTTCCAGGTTAGGATAATCCAGTTCATGTAGGGAAGACAGGTTGGAACTAATGGTTTCTTTTTCGTTGTAAGCGGGCACCAGTATTGCAACTTCTGGCGCAAGCTCACACGCGTCTTCCTCGCAAATATCCGTCGTTCTTCTCTTTACATGATAGCGAAGTTCTAATGCCGAAAGCCCAAGGAGGATCATGTAACCCGTATTAATAGAAAAGAAGTAGAGTAATACGAGAGAATTGTAGAGTAAAACGAAACCGAATAGTACGTCGGCAGAAAAGCTCATTATTTACCGCTGGTAGGACTCGAATATTGCTTCACGGGCCAGTTCCCTGTTGTCGCTCCAGTGGTCTCCAATAATATTTCTGCCCTCCTCGCCAAAATTGGCGAGAGAGTGAAATGCCGAGATACGGACAGATAAATCATCGTCTTCAGCGAGTTCAGCTAAGACTTCCAGGGATTCCTCGAAGGAAATTTTTCCTAATGCTAGGGCGGTGGCTTCTCGGACTGATGAACAGGAGTCTCTGCTGGTCCGTTTTAGGATCGAAATAGAATTTTTTACTCCGATTTTACCCAGTGATTCGGCTGCTCTCCTCCTAACGCTGGCCTCTTCGTCTTTTGCCAGTTCAATTAGTTCGGGTATGTAATTTCTTTTATTTGACTGTCCCAGTAGTATCGTGCCAACCCGTCTAAATCTATTGTTTTCCGAATTTATCAGGGGCTTTATAAAGGTTTTATCTGGCTTAATAGTGAATAGTTGTATTGTCAGAAAAGATTCGAGCTTTTCGGAAAAGCTTTTGAAGAGACTGATTGGGTCAAGGTCGGGAACTTGTTTTAGGTACGATAAGGTATCGAGGGCAACCAATCTCACTTCGTGGCTTTCGTCGTATAGCAAAGATCGTATTTTAGTTTCCAGGTCGCGTGTCCCGAGGTATTTTAGCCTGTTTAGAGCCTGGACTCTTTTCCACCAGTATCTGTGAGAAAGCTCCCTCAAATCTTTCTCGTAATAACCCGTCGCACGGTAACTTTTGACCCTTTGGTTCAAGGGTAAATTTAACTCTCGCATCGTAAGGACGAAATAATCTCGATACGTTTCCGGGAATTCTTGTTTTTTAAATGGTATTTCGGAGTTAGAATTGATATCAACCTCTCGTAGAGCTTGCTTCCACTCTTCCCTAAGTTCTGTCAGTCTTTTTCTCCTCTTTAGGTGGTAAATTATTAAAATAATGTAAAAGAAAGCAATTATAAATAGGAGAGAACCTACAGCTATTACAAGTGGGAGCACAAAGGGTTTGATTGCATCCTGGGAGCCATGAAGAAATTCTAACATAGGGGTTACCTCGAAAACTTTTTAGGATAGTTAATTTAGCTTGTTCAACTCAGTTCTAAGGATTTCGTAGTGTTCTCTTTCGTTTGCTGCCAAGAAGCCCAGGAGCCTTCTAACTTCTTCATCGTCGAACTTTACCCTTAATTCTCCATAAAATCGTTCTGATTCCTTCTCGTTTTTCATGGCAACCTGGAACAGGTTTTCCAGGGGTCTATTCTCATCGATACCCAGGGGGTCGAACGGAAAGTCGTGTAGGCCTGAACTTTCGGGGAACTCTATATCCTTTTTTGGGTAAAAATCCTTAAAGATTGACCGGAGAGTTTTTTCGTGTTTTTTTTCCTGAGCGGCTAACTTCTCTACTTTGTTTCGGGCTTCCCCTGGTAGGTCTCGGTCCAGCATGCTGTGGTAAAATTCTGACGCCTCTATTTCTGACTTTACCGCGATGCCCAGGAGTTTTGGCAACGTAAGTTCCTTACCGGAAAACCATTGGTTGGTCAAGTCAGGTTCTTCTTTTGAAATTTCGTCTCCTTTCCTGATGAGTCTATTAGGTCATCTTGCTAATATTGTAACATAATCAATAGGGCAATAAAATAGTAAGCAATTGTTAAACCCTGACTGGTCGGAATCCAGTTTTTCTATCAAAAGAGATTATAGATTCAAATAGGTCTATTATCGTGGAGAAGGTGAGGTCCAGGTGAGCAAGGACCGATTTGAAGAAATAGATGTAGTTAGAGGAGTAGCTGTAACTCTTATGATGGCGTATCACCTGATATTCGATCTAAATATGGTTGGGCTGGTAAACCTATCGATTGGATCAGGTCCTTTAGAAGTGTTTGCGGACGTTACTGCCGGCATCTTTTTTACCGTGGTTGGTATTTCGCTTTACGTTAGTTTCGTCCGGACCAAAAGGGACGAAAAGTATTTAGTGATAACGCTGAGAAAGTACCTGCTTCGGGGAGCGAAAATATTCGCCTGGGGCATGATAATAACCCTGGTCACTTTTTTACTATTTCCGAACCTCGTGGTCCTGTTTGGAGCACTTCAGTTTATAGGTGTATCCGTGATAATTGGTTATCTTGCAATTGAATTTACTTACCGCTGGAGAAAGGGGATCCGGTTTCTGTTTCTGGTTTTAGTCCTGGTTATTTGGGTACTAGGCTCTGGATACCTTCACGGAATTAATGTTGATCACCCTTTTCTCATCTGGATCGGTATGATTCCTTCCGGGTTCCAATCCCTGGATTATTTTCCTCTTTTCCCCTGGTTTAGCTGTGTTCTTGGGGGGCTGGTAGTTGGAGATTTACTCTATCCTGATGGGAGGAGGAGGTCTAACCTCTACAAATTTAGCAATGCCCCGACAGAATTCCTCGGTCGCCACGCGCTAATCTTTTATTTCGCCCATCAGCCGATCATTTATCTTGGAATAATAATTTTTCAGTTCTTTTTCAGCAGGGGCCTTTCCTTCCCTTGACTCTTTCTTCAGTACTTGATTGGAGGACTGCTAGCCCATCTGTAGTGCTTCTTCTCTTAGTTCTCCCCGGTCTATTCTTTCCGGATCGTAGTAGTCGAGTGGTAGATCCGTATCTTTCCCGAGTATCTGATTGGAGATACCTTTTCCCACGGAAGGGGCCATCATGTAGCCGTGACCGCTAAATCCGGCTGCAAGATAGTATCCCGGAATTTTATATTCGCCCAGTAAAGGATTTCCGTCCGGGCTCATTGCGTAGTAGCCCGCCCAGTGCCTTAAGATCCTGGCTTCTTTAAGTCCGGGGATTATGGATCCGAACGCCCTGCTTGCTCTTTTTTCGAATTCAAGGGACTCGGTCATGTTAAAGGAAGGTGGCTCGTCTTCCGGGGTCCCTACGCCCCCGATGATCCCGCCTCGAGACGTCTGAGTTAAGTAAGCGTCTCCATGGTGCATAGAGATTATCATCGGTTCGATAGTGCCCTTGGTAAATGGTTCCGTTATCATTGCCTGGTGTCTATAGGGTTTTACGGGAATTTCCAGGTTTAGCATATTTCCCAGCTTTTGTGCCCACCCACCGGCAGCATTTACTATCACCTTTCCTCCGTAAGTTTCGTCAGGAGTTTCCACGAGCTTTAGCTCGCCTTTTTGGTTTAGCTTCATCCCCACTACTTCTGACCCCTCTTTTAGTTCCGCATCCGATTTTCGGAAGTACTCCCGAAAAGCGGTTACTACGTCAAAAGGGTGAGCCTTTCCGTCTTCAGGGTTGAAGCTAGCACCTTTCACTTCACTTATCTCTATCAATTCACAGACATCTTTTGCTTGTTTAGGGGTAAGGATTTCCGTGGGCACACCGAGAGAATTCTGGAGCTCGCTCAACTTTAGATAGCGTTTCAGGCCCTCGTCCGTGTAGTGCAGGTAGAGGTAACCCGTCTGCTCAAACTCGAAATCCAGTTCACGGGAAAGTTCCTTCCATCCCTCTTCTGCTCGTTTCATCATCTTTATCGTCGGTTTGTCAGCAAACTGAGCCCTTATCCCGGACCCGCATCTACCGGTTGATCCGCTTCCAACGTAATCTTTCTCAATAATGGTAATGTCATTTAGGCCATGCCTCGTTAGATAATAAGCGGTGGCTAGACCCGTGATGCCTCCACCAATTATAATTACGTCCTTAGTAATCATTCTGCCACCTCGCGCTCTCCCGCCGCGAACTTTAACGGAAGCGGAACTATCGGGGCTCTTTCTCTCGGTAACGGCATATCTTCCAGGTTCTTATCGGTTTCTCTGGCTAGTATGGTTCGGACTAAAGGGAGGCAAGTCCTTCCTCCACAGGTTCCCGTTGTTGCTTTTGTCCTCCTTTTAATCAACTCTATTGTATCGTACCCGTTGTTTATAGCATCACGGATGTCTTTCTCCGTAACGTCCCTGCACCGGCAAATAATTACTTCCGGTTCATTATCTCCCTCGCTCACGTTAACCTCCTAATATTTCTCACATCCATGGCGTGATCTTTCTGCACCTTAACCGTTACGGTAGGGGTATCCGACTTTGATTCTTTTCTCGTCTTTACATCTTTAACCTTGACCTCGGTAACGGGTTCCCCTTTTCGATTTAACCCCAGGACCTCTTCACCGATACTCGGCAGTTTAAACTCGTAAGGTAAAGTGACCTTGCACCCTGCCTCGAGGGAACAGTCTATAGTGAAGATAGCCAGACCCGGACAGGACTCGACACATAGGGAGCACCCGGTACATTTGTCGAAATTGACTGAAGGGATTCCGTTTAGGCTTTCCATCTCAATTGCACCTACCGGACAGGACTCCTTACAGGGATTGCATGGAATTTTCTGGGGGCATTCTATTACTGCCACGGGCCCGTCGGACATTTTTTCTTCTGGAGGTGTATCTACTGTATCGGGACCTATAAAACCTTTAGCCCTCCAGGTTTCCACTTTTTCGTTAATCTTTTTCACTTACAACCTCCCTTAGTCCGGTCCGTAGGTCATCGTAATGAGGCCCGGCTCTGAGCTCGTCCAATTTTTTTCGAGACTCCTTTATAATTTTCTCCTCGCTTGCTCCTCCTTCGCCCAGTTTAAGGACCGCGTCGGCCCCGGCTATGGCGCCTTCCAGCATTGCGGACGTAGCTTCCTCAATTCCCGATACGTCTCCGGCGACGTAAATGTCGTCTCTAGTTGTTTTCATTCTCTTGTCTCTCAGGGGGACGTGACCTCCCAGTTTAGGTTGAAAGGTAAGCTCGCACCCTCCGTGGTGGAGAAGTTTGTAACTGGGTGATAAACCGGCCGCCAGAGCGACTACGTCGACGGCTAAGTTTTGTTCCGATCCCCGGATAACTTCTCCGAACTCGTCGACCTCGGCAATTACTGCTTTGTTCACGTGAGACTCCCCGTCCACCCTTAGTACCCGGTGATTCGTAAGTATGGGGACACCGTGCCTACGAACTTTTGCGGCGTGAACGAAATAACCGCCGATCCGTGCGGCAATTTCGACTATCGCTTCGACTTCCACGTCGGCCTGCAAAAGCTGATAGGCTACAATTAACCCTACGTTGCCCGCCCCTACCATTAAAACTCTATCCCCCGGTTTTACCCCATAGACGTTCATCAGGGTTTGGATCCCTCCCGCGCCGTAAACACCGGGTAGATCGTTATTGGAGAATTTTATCATGTCCTCTGTAGCCCCTGTAGCTACAATCGTTTTTTTGGTATTGACTTTGAGGAATTTCTCCCTGTTTTTGTAGATTCCAATTTTAGCGTCAAAAATACCGACCGCGCTTGTACTCGTCATAACCTCTATATTCGGGTGATCCTTCACCTTAGCTGCCAACTTTTCACCTATATCTTTTCCCCTTTCACCTGCGTCCTGGTTTATGGAGCCGAAGAATTTGTGAGTTTGTTTAATCATCTGGCCGCCAAGCAAAGGGTTTTCGTCTACTATTATAACTTTGGCTCCCGCCGAAGCGGCCGTCAAACTAGCCTTTAAGCCCGCGGGACCTCCACCAATCACAAGTACGTCGGTGTTTTTTTCAAAGATAGTTTCCGTTGTTAGTCTTGAAGTCTCAGAAGGGATATCCGGGAATCCTTTTTGTTTTTCTACTTCCATACCTTCTCGAGCCATAGTGATGCAAGTCCTCACGTTTGGTACCCCGTCTACTTTCATTAAACAGGAGGAACATTTGCCTATCGCGCAAAATAGTCCTCGGGACCGTTTCCTGTCGCCGCTGCGACTTAATTCGGTGATACCTTGGTTGTGAAGAGCAGCGGCAATCGTTTCGCCTTTTTGAGCAGTGATTTCTCTTTCTTGATAGGTGAAAGAAATATTTTCCGGTTCCGGAAAGGAAAGTATCGGGTGTTCGTCGATTCTCATCTTTACCCCCTTCAGGCGTAATGAGCCCGACCGTAATCCTCCAGACGGTCTCCCCTCCAAAAAGTTCTTATAACCAGCGTAGTATGCAATTAGACTATTGTAAGTTGTCAGTTTTTTCAAATTGTGGTATTTTTAACTTAGGAAAGAGTCAAGAAGCTATGGGCGATTACGTGGTTCGATTGTAACCCGGGCGAGATTTATTTACCGGGATAATTCGCTGAGTTTGAGGTGATAGTATGGAAAACCCTCTATCGGAAAAAGTTTACAAGAAGAGATTGACTGACAGGGAGGAGGATATAAGAGGGCCTTACTTTCGTGACCAGACGGCTATAATTCATTCCCTCCCCTTCCGTAGATTAAAAAATAAAACTCAGGTGTTTTTTGCCCCCGAGAACGACCATATCTGCACCAGGATAGAGCACGTGTTACACGTATCGACGATATCGGCGACTATTTGTAAGGGGCTGGGGTTAGATGTAGAACTCGCTCAAGCTATAGCTCTCGGCCACGACCTGGGCCACGCTCCTTTCGGTCATTCGGGAGAGGAAATCCTTGATAGGTTGAACAAGGAAAACGGGGGATTTATCCACGAACTACACGGCCTTCGTATAGTGGACAAGCTGACCCGATATGGAAATGGTCTGGACCTAACCTACGCCGTTAGAGACGGAATTGTGTCCCATTACGGAGAGGAATTTACTCAGTCGGTAGAACCCTATGAGAATAAGAAGAATTTGACCGAACTCAAAAAAAGGGGTTCGCCTCCCTCAACTTACGAGGGCTGTGTGGTGAGGATGGCGGATAAAATAGCTTACTTTGGTCGAGATATAGAGGACGCAATAAAAGCCGATTTAATCGAGGAAGTGGATATCCCGGAGGTTGTTCGGGCTGAGCTCGGGACTAAGAACGGAGAGATAATTGACGTTTTTGTGAGGGATCTAATAGAGTGGTCGAAAGTAAACGGAAAGGTTGGATTTTCGAGACAAAAGTTCAAGGTAATGCAGGAGCTCAAAAGATTTAACTATTCGAAGATTTACGCCCACGATAGACTTCAACAATACTCTCACCACGCCGAAGTTATTCTCGATATGCTGTTCGATCACCTTTTGGGTTTGATGAATGAATTTGGTAAAGATTACGAACAGTATTTACAGAGTAATATTCCGCTGGACAGAAGGTTTGGGGATTATCTGAAGGGTTTGGAAGATTTCTACGGTGTCGAAGAGCCGTTTAATCCTCGCCAAATAGCTCTTGATTACATAGCGGGGATGACGGACCAGTATTCGTTAAAAGCGGCAAAAGAAGTAATCTTCCCCGAACCTATCAAGTTTGATCACGTAGAAATTTAGTCCTAGAACGTGAGACCGAGACCTAGTCCACCCCGTAAATTAGTCAGTTTTCCGGAAAAGTCGAATTCCCCCGTAGATTGAAGCTGGATCGAGAACGGAAACAGGTTAAACTGCAAGCCCAGTTTTCCGTGCGCGGAAGAATTAGAAAACGAAAAACTGGGTGAGGAAGTGTTAAGTGTCATATCTGGACTGGCTCCGAAATAAAGGTGGAGGGAGCCGTTGTTTATTCCCACCGAACCCAGGTTGAGGTCCAGGAGGAAGAAGCTAAATAGTTCTATTTCGTTCGACGAGCTTGCGTAGTACCGATACCCTCCGAGTTCGAGCTTAAATAAACCACCGGTT
>JBDGQU010000118.1:0-4625 GCA_042218715.1 Bipolaricaulia bacterium
AGAAAAACCAAATTGAGCAGGGAACCGTCCATCCCTCCTCAATTATCCCTGGTTATAGTCTATCGATCACGGTTTCGATTCTTTCTTCTGCTTCCTCTGAAATCGGCTTTGGCTCGTGTTCTTCCAGTATCTCCTGAACTTTCTCCTGGAGCCTTTCTTCCATGGACTTCGAGCCTTTATCCATCCACGTATCGGGAACATCCCTATCCATCAGGGTGGGGTGCCACGCTAATTCCTTGAAGTTATCCAACGTATGTTCGTGAGTAAGGTGATCACCCTCGGGACCGATTTCGTCTATGACATCCAGGGCAAGCGTATAATCGTTGACCTCTATACCGTCGGTAAATTTCTTTATCATTCCGACTATCTCATCAACCATAGCAATCTGTTCCAGAGATCCAGTAGAAGCTGACTCCATATAACCTACATCGTGGACCAGATTTGCACCACTCAACGCCGAAAACAGCACGGATAAAGTTGATTCGATTCCAGATTGTTGATCGACTATTTTGGAGTCCGTACAGCCAGCCGTACCCCACGTGGGAAGCTCATAATATTTGGCAATATCCATGTAGGCAGCCGTGGCAAGTTCTTTTTCCGGAGCTCCATAGGCTAGAACGGCCGTCTTCATATCCATTATCGATATCACTCCGCCGACGAAAAACGGCAAACCTTTCCTTTTCAATTGGGAAACTACCAGAGCTGACAGGTTTTCCGCATTACCCTGGGCAAGCTGACCCGCCAGCGTCACAGGAGCACTAGCTCCAGCTTGCGGTATCGGAGTATGAACCGTTGGTAAACCGTATTCAGCGGTGAGTAATAATTTCTTGGAAGCGTCCTTATCGTGAGTCAACGGAGAAATCGGCTCCGAATACGAAACGATAAACGGTTTATGCAATAACTTTTCTTTACTACCAGCTACTGCAGAGGCCATTTCAATTATATCTTCCACGCCCTCGGTGGTATAACTCCAGACGACGATCGGTTTTGTGGTATTTTTGACCATGGCCTCAAACTCGTGTCTATCAGAGTACTCGTGGGGGACATCATCGATCGTTCCCAACCCCATTACCCAGTCGATATTATCAAGGGCGTCCACCAGCTTGGCAGCATGTGCCGTATCCTGCTTTTTGAACGGTCTTCGCTCACCAGTCTCCGGGTCCCTCATATTTAATAGAGTAGGACCGAGTCCAAAAGTTACATTGTTTCCTCCCAGAGTTATGGGGTTCTTACCTTCTCTATCGAACAAATAAGTCTGAGAAGGGGCAGTATCAATGGCCCACTCAACGAGTCCAGGAGGAAAATACACCCTATCCCCTTCTACTCTGCAGCCCGCATCTTCTAACAGGTCTCGAGCTTCTTTGAGGTGGAAGTTCACTCCCGTCTCCTGAAGTATTTCAAGCGAAGCCTCATGTATATCTCGGATCTGGGAACCCGAAAGCACCTCAAAACCGACCTTGTCTTGGGAAGATTTGTTGGCAAAAAGTTGATTTTCTAACATTTTTCCTCCTTAATACTTTACGTCTCTGTGTTCTCTTTCTTCTTCTATTATCTCGTCTAATTGTTCCTGTTTGTCCCTTTCGAGAACGTCTGCTTCATAATTTTCAAGAATTTCGTTCCTCTTCTCATTTATCCTATCCCCCATGGACTTCGCCCCGTTACTCTTCCAGTTTTCGAAATTAGTCCGATCCATAAGCGTCGGTTGCCAGTGCTCTGTCTTGAAGTTATCCATTGTATGCGAGGTATTGAGGAAATTCCCTTTCGGCCCCACTTCATTTATCAGGTCTAGTGGTATGTTCTCCCCGGAAGTGTCTATACCCTCCATAATTCGTTTTACCATACCTATTATTTCATCACTCATCACCAGTTGGTCGTAGGAATAAAGCAATCCCGACGCCAGATAGCCAACATCGTGAATCAGGTTCGCACCTACGAGGGATTGAGTAGCCAGGTTGAACGTAGCTTCAATCGCCGCCTGTGTATCCACAAGCTTGGAATCCGTTACGCCAGCCGTTCCAAACATCGGTAAGTCCAGGTAATTGCTCATTTCCGCCACGGCACCGTTCATCAGAGCAAACTCAGGGCCACCATAGACGAACCCTGAGGTTTTCATATCAAGTATTGAGTAGATGCCCCCCGTTATCATAGGTGCACCTTCATTCACTAGCTGGGCAAGAGTAATTCCCGTAAGTGATTCAGCAATACCGAGGGCAATCGAACCCGCAAAGGTCATTGGACTCACAGCTCCGGCTGAAGGCATCGGAGTATAAATCGTTGGCAAGTTGTGTTTAGCTCCAAAGATTGTCTGGGACATAACTTCCTTACTATGACTCAGAGGTGTCACCGGTTCTATATAATGCATTATGTACGGTTTCGCCTTCAGTTCGTCCTTTCCCCCTCGCGCAATCGACGCCATATTGAATATGTCTTCCGTACCTCTCTCATCCCAGGAGCAAAACATTACAGGCTTGGTGGTGTTCGCAATCACCTGTCTTGCTTCCAGGATGTCCTGAACGTTTTCCTCCTCTTTCCGGAGAAGGCCGATGGGAGATGAAAAATCTATATTTTCCAGAGCGTCACAGACCCTGGCCCACTTCGCTATGTCTTCAGCCACAGTTTGTCTAATTTCCCCGGATTCGTCCAGAGTTCTTGGTACGTCAGTGCCCGAACCAAAATAGGAATTCGTTCCCCCCAATCTCATAGCCAAATCGCCGTTCCGGTCGTAAATTAAAACCTTTTTAGGTGCTTTTGCCACTGCTTCATTAACCATATGAGGTGGAAGGTAAACCATTTCGCCCTCCACCCTGGCTCCCGCTCCGGCGAAAATGGATCTCGCCTCTTCGTGATCCACTTTTACTCCGGTATTTTGGAGTATCTCCAGAGACGCGTCGTAAATTTGCTCCTTATCGTCCTCGGAAAGTATGTTAAACCGAGGAGTTTTGTTCACAAATTTATTTGACTGTAACATATAAACCTCCAAACATATTTTATTAGACCGATATACAGTCAATATACTATCGCGAGGTAAAAAAAATTGCAAATTATTTTATCTTTCAGCCCTTACCCTCCTAATCCTCACAGTTATTACCTCAGGTAAAACAGCGGATTGCTCGTGTTTAGACCACCTCCTTGGTTATTAAATTGTCTCGCTTTTGTGCCCTGCACTGATAAATTGATTTTTAATCTCATCTATAAAATCTTCCATATGGGAAGCCAGTATCTGTCCACTTCTTTTTTCGTCTTCTTCTCGAAGCGCCTCAATCAATTCGGCAAACTCGTCGGCAAACGTCCCCATAAATTGCTTGGTTCTAGGGAAGACCCAAATCCTCACCGACTGTTGCCTTAACTTTCGAAGGCTCTCAACTAACACTTCGTTTCTTGTGGATTTGTTTACCAGCTCGTGAGCTCTGGAGTCAAGCTTCATTAACTCCTTCGGCTCCCTTTCTTCCTTCATCTTACTAACTAATTCCTCCAGCTCCTCCAGCTCTCCTTCATTGATTCTCCTCGCTGCAAGTTTGCCCGCCAAGCTGATAAGATAACTCCTTACCTCAAACAGATCCCTAAGCTCGTGAAAACTTACCGTAGAAACGTACGTCCCACTATGGGGAACAGTGGTTATCAGTCCCTCAGTTTCCAGTTTGATAAAAATCTCTCTTAGTGGGGTCCTCCCTATGTCGAACTCTTCCCGGAGTTCTTTCTCCCGTAGTTGCTTTCCGGGTTCGTAATCCAAATAGACTATCCTCTCTTTTATTATTTCTAGTACTTTATCTCTTTCCATTATTGCCCTCGCTCTCTAGTTATATTTTTTAATTCACTTGACGGATGATTTACCGCTGGAAATTATGATGATTCTATTCTCGGGTATAATTTAACCCATCTCCAACTTAGCAATATTCTACTCTAATACTACCAATATACAACAACAAGAAATATTAGACGGTCTGATCTCAGTTGTCAACTTACTGACTTCAATCTAGTCTCGGCGACCCAATCGCAGTTACGTGCACTTTTCCCCTTCCGTGAGTAAACGGTTCTTTTCGCACGTGTAGGCTTATATCCTCACCCCCAGATTGCCGAACCAGTTTTCTGGCGCTATTTTTCCCAAGGTTTACGGCCTCCTCCATCGCCTTTTCCTCATCTTCCACTTCAATAGTCCTCCTGTCGTCCGGAAGAAATATCAAAAATCCTTCCGTCTCCGGTTTTTCCACCACTAAAACGTCAATTCTTCTCGACACCCGCCCGGTTACCGCACCGACGGCATTTCCCACTTCGTAGTTTTCTACCCTCGTAAAATCCGTCCCCAACCACTCTGCAACCCGGGGAAGAAATACGCCAGCAGGAGCCCCCACCCCGATAACTGGGAGATTCAACTCGAACTTTACCGACATATCTTTGCTCCCTCTCTTCTTACAGTAGTCCCACAATGAGTTGCCTTCGAATTCGCAGCCCGGCTTCTCGTCCAGGATAAATTTCTTCACTACTTCGTAGGAAATTTCTTTCTCGAACGACTCCTTTACGTCGGAGGCAAACTGACCGGGTACCTGCTGTCCTCTCTCCCGAGCCAGGAGGTCAGCTCCCAGCTTCGGGGCCTCCCGGTTTCCGGCCGTATATTCTCCAATTACGTG
>JBDGQU010000118.1:4725-19788 GCA_042218715.1 Bipolaricaulia bacterium
CCTGGCCCAAATACCAGATTACCTTCTTTGTCCAGCTCAATTTGACTATCCCCGCCAAGACCGATACTCCGAAGGTCCAACGACCGAACCTTTGTTCTCCATTCCCCGACCGAAACACCCGAATTCGCCAGAGTGGGTAACCCGTCTCTCAGTACTGCGACGTCTACCGTGGTACCTCCAATATCTATCACCACTCCGTCATCCTTATCTGCTAACCACCTTGCACCAATGGCACTCGCCGCGGGTCCGGAAAATATGGTTTCGATCGGCTTTTTTTTGACCTCACTGGATTTGGCCAGCGTCCCGTCGCTTTTCACCATCAACAGGGGAGCGTATATTCCTCTTTCCCTCAGTGCCAACCGGGCACTATCTACAAACGAATTAATTATCGGTACTACCTTTACGTTCAGGACAGCGGTAACCGCTCTCTCGTAAAACCCCAGTTGCGGGGAAAGGTCGTGCCCGGTAATCACGGGCTTTCCGGTTCTGTCCTCGATGATCTCGCGGACCTGATTTTCGTGAGCCGGGTTCCTAACACCGAAATATCCCGAAACTGCAAACCCGACTACCTGACTCTCCCACTCCTCTACAAAGGAAACCGCTTTTTTTCTATCCAAAGGTTCTAGTTCCTCACCTCGGGGGTTGAACCTTCCCGGAACGTAACCCCGCCTGGATCTTGGGAACTCCTGGTCCTCCTCTGGTTTCCAGCCCAGGGTTAGCAGACCCACCGGGCCACCTCTGCCTTCAACTATAGAATTGGTGGCAAGGGTAGAAGAGAGAGAAACCTGAATTATGTTATCGGGGTCGAATTCTCCAATAACTTCATCTATCGCGTCAAATATTCCAACAGAGAGATTGTCGTGAGTCGTCCGGACCTTCGTTACTTCCTCCACGCGCTTTTCTTCCAAATCGAATAGAACGGCATCGGTAAAAGTATCCCCGGCGTCGACTCCTAAGGCGTATTTCATAGTTACCTCCAGAGAAATTAGATAATCACTGCTCCCAAAAATTTAATTCACGAGGAAGCGGAACTCAAAGTTAATAATTATCAGTTCTCTAACCATTATATAAAACGAGTCGGAAATCCACGAATGTGATTTAATTTTATTGTCTATCCCCTCTGCTGCTTGCCCGGTTGCCGGGGTTTCTTATACCTTATACTTTTAAGTAAAATCAGTCATCCTGTTTCCTGGTTATCTCGTCGGATTAATTTGACCCCGACTAACTTGTTCGGTAATATGGCACAAAACCATAAGGGTGCAGTGGGGGATTTATGAAAATTGGCGAAATCAGCTGGACTGACTTCCAGAAAACCTCTCCGTCTATAGCTTTACTTCCAACGGGGAGTACAGAACAGCACGGCCCCCATGCTCCCATGGCTACCGACGTAATAATCGCAGAGGCTATCGCCGAGCGAGCGGCCGAAGAGACGGAGACATTATTGCTCCCCACGATCGACATCGGAGTCTCTCAAGAACACTCTAACTTCCCGGGGTCTTTATCCCTACCCCCTGAAGTGTTTCGAGCCCAGCTCAGGGAGATAATTCTTTCCGCTTCCGATAGCGGTATCGAGAAATTCGTGGTCGTAAACGGACACGGGGGAAACGTATCGTCAATTCAGGAAGTTTGCAGAGATTTGTACCACAACCAAGACGTAAAGGCAATCGAATGGACCTGGTTTAACGCAATCTCGTCCCGGGAAATGGGTCATGCAGGTAAGCTGGAGACGTCGCTAATCATGCACCTCAGGGAAGAGCTCGTCGGGAAGCCGATAGAGAAAGGCTCGGGCTCCTGGGGACAGAGTCTACACGGAGCCAGGTGGGACTACGATGTGAAAGAATTCTCGGAGAACGGCGTAGTAGGAAACCCAACCGAAGCTTCCGGTCAGAAAGGAGAAGAGTTATTCGATAAATCGACGGAAAAACTTATCAATTTAATAAAAAGTATTAGAAAAGGAAGCCTGGGTGATTCCTGAAAAAGTTGTACCGCCCGGATTATCAATATATTAATCAGAGCGAGGAGGGCTTATGACTGAAGAATCGAATACGAAAAGTCCCGTACAGGACAAAACTTTTCTGGAGTTGATCGAAGAACTACCACCAAAGCGAGAATCAGTAATTCCCGCCCTGCAGAATATTCAGAAAAGTAGGGGTTACCTGCCTGAGGAAGCCCTGGAAACCATAGCCAACTACACGGATACGCCACTGGCAAACGTGACCGGAATTGCAACTTTTTACTCTCAATTCTACCTGGAACCCCAGGGGGAACATACGATAAAGGTTTGCCAGGGGACCGCCTGTCATATCAAAGGCGCGGACGATATTTTGGATGAACTAAAGCGGGAACTTAACGTAACAGCGGGCGAAGTTACTTCTGACGGGAAGTTTACTCTTACAAACGTCCGCTGTCTGGGAGCTTGCAGCCTAGCACCCGTGATTATGGTGGACGAAAACGTTCACGGGAACCTTTCCCCGGAGAAGGCAATCGAGGTTCTGGAGGAATACGAATGATGGTTACAAGTAAAGAGGATCTGGAAGTTCTCAAAAAGAAGGGCTTAAATTCTCTCCAATCCGATAAAACAAAAGTCAAAGTGGGCCTGGCTTCCTGTGGAAAAGCAGCCGGCGGAGACAGAGTTTACGCCAAACTGGAAGGGGAACTTGAATATCAGGAAGGGGTCTCAGTTGAGAAAACAGGTTGTCTTGGTTTCTGCGCAAGAGAACCTCTGGTAGAAGTAGAGGATCCGGAAGGAGATTCTCTCATTTTCAAAGAAGTCGACGAACAAAGCGCAGCCGGGATAGCGGACTCATTGAAGGAAGGAAGAACGCCTGAGGCAAAAGTTCTGGGGAAAAAAGGGAACGGTAGGGAGAAATACACCGACAGAGAAGACCTCAACTCGTTAAATTTTTACCGGGCCCAGAAAAAACTCGTGTTGAAGAACAGTGGAATAATCGACCCGGAAAGCCTGGAAGAATACGCAGCAAAGGATGGATACCTAGGGCTCTGGAAAGCAATGAACGAATACACACCGGAAGAAGTGATGAAAGAAGTAAAGTCGTCAGGTCTCCGGGGCCGGGGAGGAGCCGGTTTCCCAACCGGCAAAAAATGGGAGTTCGCCCGAAATGCAGAAGGAAACCCGAAGTATGTAATATGTAACGCCGACGAGGGCGATCCGGGAGCCTACATGGATCGAAGTATCCTGGAAGGCGATCCTTTCTCAGTCCTCGAAGGGATGGCAATCGGTGCCTACGCCATCGGGGCGAACCAGGGTTATATCTACGTTCGAGCGGAGTACCCGGTGGCAGTAGAAAGGCTAAAAAAAGCAATAGAACTGGCTGAAGAACACGGCTTCCTCGGAAAAGACATTATGGGAAGCGGATTCGATTTCGAACTTAACATAAAACAGGGAGCCGGCGCTTTCGTTTGCGGGGAGGAGACCGCGTTAATTGCTTCCATTGAATCAAAACGGGGTATGCCGTCACCCAGGCCGCCATTTCCTGCTCAATCCGGACTCTGGGGACAGCCAACAAATATCAATAACGTCGAAACCTGGGCAAACGTTACCACCGTACTCTCTCGAGGAGCCGAATGGTTTTCATCTATTGGCACCGAGAACAGCAAAGGTACAAAGGTGTTCTCCCTGACGGGAGACATCGATAATACAGGTTTAGTCGAAGTACCGATGGGAACAACTATAGAGGAAATAGTTTATAAAATCGGTGGCGCCAAGCGAGGCTCGATCAAAGCAGTTCAGACCGGTGGTCCCTCCGGTGGCGTTATCCCCAAACAGAAATTCGACCTACCTGTGGACTACGAATCATTGCAGGAAGCCGGTTCGATAATGGGCTCGGGCGGGCTAATAGTAATGGACGAGGAAACCTGTCTTGTAGAAGTGGCCCGGTTCTTCCTCGACTTCATTCAGGACGAGTCCTGCGGGAAGTGTACTCCCTGCCGGGACGGGACGAAAAGAATGCTGGAAATCCTTGAACGGTTAACCGCTGGTGACGGAACCGAGAAAGACGTTAACAAACTCGAGGAGCTTTCCCACTACGTCGAGGAATCTTCACTCTGTGGGCTAGGTCAAACCGCCCCAAATCCGGTACTCTCTACACTGAGATACTTCCGAAACGAATACGAGGCTCACCTTGAAGGTAAATGCCCCGCGGGCGTCTGTTTTAATAACTAATTAAATTCGAGGAGGAAATATGGCAAATACGACAAAAACAAAAGCTATAGAAATGAAAATAAACGGACAGATCGTCAAGGGTGAGCAGGAAGAGACTGTCCTGGAAGTAGCGGAAAAGAACGATATAGAGATCCCCACTCTCTGTCATATGGACCAGCTGGAACCCACCGGAGCCTGCAGGATGTGCCTGGTGGAACTCGTCGACTCCGGAGAAGTCGTGACTTCATGTACTCAACCGGCGAGCGACGGCCTTGAGGTTAAAACACACAATGATCGCGTGGAACAGTCACGAAAGTTAAACCTGGAACTTCTCCTGTCAAATACAGACGTCAACAAAGAGTGTCAGAGCGAAGAGACCCGATGCGAACTACCAGAACTGGTCAGAGAGTACGACCTGGACCCCGAGAGGTTTGCAGGCGCGAAGAGATCACATCCGAAGATGGAGGATAACCCGTTCTTCGAACTCGATCACGACAGGTGTATTCTTTGTGGGCGCTGTGTCAGAGCCTGCGACGAGATCCGGGGGCGTTCGGCAATAGATTTTGCCAATCGCGGTTTCGAGACGAAAATCGCGCCCCCTCTGGATCGATCCTTGACCGAAGGAACCTGTCAGTTCTGCGGCCAGTGCGTCGACGCTTGTCCTTCGGGAGCCCTAACCTCCAAGATGCGAATAGAAAAAGGAAATCCGAACGAAGTAGAAACTACCTCGACCATCTGTACCTACTGTGGCGTCGGCTGCCGGATGAACGTACACACGAGAGACGGCGAGGTCGTAGACGTATCTCCGGACCCGGAAGCACCGGCAAACGATATCCGGCTCTGCAGCAAAGGGAGGTTCGGCTTCGACTTCGTCAACCGAGAGGACCGGCTGTCACGGCCGTTGATCAAGGAGAACGGCGAATTCAGGGAGGCTTCCTGGGAGGAGGCCCTCGACCTGGTAGGCAAAAAGCTCGGGGGTATAAAAGAACAATACGGACCAGACGCGATCGCTGGTCTTTCATCAGCGACCTGTACAAACGAAGAGAATTACCTGTTCCAGAAGTTTATGCGGGCGACAATAGGTACGAACAGCGTGGACCACTGCGCCCGACTCTGCCACGCCTCCACTGTCGCTGGCCTGGTAAGGGCTTTTGGCAGCGGTGCCATGACGAATTCCATAGGTGAAATCAGAGATGCCGATACCATCCTGGTCACCGGTTCCAACACAACGGAATCTCACCCGGTAATCGGCCTGGAAGTAAAGAAAGCAGTCGAAAACGGTGCAAACCTGATCGTCGCCGACCCCAGGGAGATAGAACTGGTCCAGGAGGGAGACGCCGACATCCACCTCCAGCAGAATTCCGGCACGGACGTCGCCTGGCTAATGGGAATGGTAAATATAATCCTGGAAGAGGGGCTCTGGGATGAGGAATTCGTCGAGAATAGAACGGAAAACTTCGACGAATTAAAGGAAGCCGCCGCCGAATTTCCGCCGGAAAAGGTCGAAGAAATCACCGGAATAGACGAGGAAAAATTGAGAGAAGCAGCGCTGATGTACGGTAAAGCGGATAAAGGTACGATACTCTTCGCCATGGGGATAACCCAGCACAGTCACGGTACCGACAATGTCCTCTCGGTCGCCAACCTGGCAATGGTAACCGGTAACGTCGGAAAGGAATCGACCGGTGTCAACCCGCTGAGAGGGCAAAACAACGTTCAGGGCGCCTGTGACCTGGGAGCTCTACCCAACGTATACCCCGGATACCAGAACGTAGACGCGAAGGAAAACCAGGAAAAGTTCGAAGAAGCCTGGGGAACTGAGCTTTCGCCGGAACCCGGTTTGACGGTAGTCGAGATGATGAACGCAGCCGGAGAAGGCGACGTAAAGGGAATGTACATCATGGGCGAGAACCCGATGGTCAGCGATCCGGACATCGGCCACGTCGAGAAGAGCCTGGAGAACCTGGACTTCCTGGCCGTTCAGGATATCTTTCTCACCGAAACGGCCGAGCACGCCGACGTGGTCCTGCCCGCAGCCAGCTTTGCCGAGACGGAGGGTTCCTTCACCAATTCCGAGAGAAGAATCCAGAAGCTGAGCAGGGCACTCGAACCGAAGGGTAATACCAGGCCCGACTGGGAAATAATCTCCGAACTGAGCGCTAAACTTGGTAACCCGATGAGTTACGGCTCGGCCATGGAGATAACCGACGAAATAACCGAGGTGACGCCGATTTACGGCGGTATTACTTCGGATAGAATCCGGGACAAGGAAGGCCTGCAGTGGCCCTGCCGGGACGAGAACGATCCGGGAACCAAGTTCCTTCACGAAGGGGAGTTCTCCCGAGGGCTGGGGAAATTTCACGCTATTAGCTACCGGGAACCCGCCGAAACCCCGGACGAGGATTATCCGATGACGCTTACCACGGGCCGAATGTATTACCACTTCCACACGAGATCGATGACGGGCAGATCCAGGGGGCTGGACGAACTGGTACCCGAGGCCTACGTGGAATTGAACCCGGCCGACGCACAGACCCTCGAGGTAGAAGAGGGAGAGAAGGTAAGGATAAGTTCCCGCAGGGGTGAAATAGAAATAAAGACGAAAATAACGGACAGAGTACCGGAAGGAACGGTCTTCATCCCTTTCCACTTCGCCGAAGCAGCGGCCAACAGACTGACCAATCCGGAACTGGATCCAATCGCCAAGATACCAGAACTTAAGGTAGCCGCGGTGGATGTAAAAAAACTGGACTAGAACCAGTAACCAGCTCCTCAAATAAATGGGAGGGGCTGAAAAGCTAACTTAGCTCAATCCTTTCACCATCTCCCGAGAGCGTGAGGTAATTCAAGAGCAATACCTTCATCTTGTAGCCTTCTGCCGCTTACCTGGCAACTGATCTAACCTTTAAAGCTTGGACATAAACAAGATCCCGGCAGCCAGGTAAGCGGCATAAGGCAAGTAATCGGGCTGGTAGGCAATTAAATAAGGTCCTAGTAAGCACCAGGATAAAAGATAAAACGATGTTTCAACCCAGTTTTATAACCTTGATAACAAATATTTTCCAGCGCCCTAACACTCAATTTCTTGGATGAAATTAGTCAACCGCTATGATCTGATTGCGATAAACCTAGACCTTCAATGTCCTCTCGCTCATTCACGTTGAAAAAACAGTTAGAGTTTAGCTTACCGTCTTCAACCAACCCCTCGACCGAAACTTCTTTTACGTGATCCAGTTGATCGAGAAAGTCGGTGATCTTCCTCGTTCCGCCTTCCAGAATATTTTCAAGCCGTGATAGCACGCTGCTATGGTAGAGGGCTGTAAGCGGTTCAAGGTATCCGGACTTCCACCGGGGTATTACCACTTCTGTACCTTCCTCAGTTCGCAGAAAAAGTTCGTCGACGATTCGGGAGTCCAGGTAAGGTAGGTCGCAGGCCGATACGAACAGCCAGTCGTGTTCGGCGTGGGCAAGGGCCGAATATATCGCGCCGAGAGGACCTCCTTCCGACACCAGGTCGGGCCTGGCAGGTAGATCGTACTCGTCGCCCGGGTCGATCTGGAGGAAAACGTCGTCGCTTTTTCCCTCCAGCTTACTCCAGATAAGTTTGTATAAGGGAATCCCGTCTACTTCCACCCGCGTCTTGTCCTCACCGAATCGACTGGAGTCACCACCGCAGAGGATCGCAATCGACAGGTCAGTCATCCCTTTGTCCGGAAGAATAAATCATTTCACCAGCTTCTTCCCTCGGATAGAGACCCGGCATCTCGGTTAGAATTTTGGCAAACTCCGAACCGGAAAGTTCTTCCCGGAACTCCTGGCCGAAAGAAGTTTTCAAAACGTCTTTCCGACAGAGGAAATCGAACTCCTCTTCCTGGAGTTTCAGGAAACCCAGACCCTTTGCTTCGGCGACTGACTTTATACCCATTCCCGCGCCGGCCTTTCCATCTCTGACCGCGGCAGCCACGGCATTGTGGGTTGACAATTCTACTTCGTATCCGGGAATCTCTCGCCTCACCTCGTCGACCTCCCTGCCGAGCTTCTCGGCGGCTGCCTCCAGCAGGTTATCGAACAGTATTCTCGTCCCCGAGCCGGAAGTCCTGTTGACAATCCTGACGCGGTTCTCGATCAGATCTTTCAGGGATTCGATCTCTTCCGGATTACCGGGGGGAAATATCAGACCCTGCTCCCTTCCGTATCCCTTTAACAGGGCTACTCCTTCTAGATTGCGCTCCTTCAGAACCGGTACGTTGTAACCTTCTTCGCCCCAGATGTGAACCCCGGCGACGTCGGCAACGTCGTTGGAAATTGCCTCGACACCGCCCAACGACCCCCTGCTCAGCGACCGGGCCCCGAACTGCAGCAGTTCCAGCAGGCGGTTCAACCCGACACAATTGCTGCCGACAAACAGCAATTTTGGCAATTCGGCGTCTTCGGTCAATAATCTAACCTCGACTTCCTCGTTACGATCAAGGTAATTCACCCCTTCCGGAATAGTCACGTATCCGTCGGCCCGGGAGAGGAGCGTAACGGCCCCGCTGACCTTGTTTATCGGGTAGGCTCGCTTTCTTTTCTCTCGGTCTACTATCCCGACGAATTTCTGCTCCATTCGGCCTCCTTCGGACGTGGTTCTCTCCGTCAGCTCAGCTCTTATAGCTGGACTTTTCCACTCTTTTTTTCCGGCAAGTTTCCGAATTACCGGGGCGACGAAGTTCATGTAAACCACGTAAGCGGAAGAGGGGTTGCCGGGCAGCCCGAAAAAAGGTATTCCTTCCAGATTGGCAAGAACTGTCGGTTTGCCTGGCTTTATTTTAACCCCGTGGGCGAGTAAATCTCCTCTTTCCTCCAGTACGTCGTAAACCATGTCGTGGGGACCTGCACTCGTACTGCCCGAGGAGATAAGCAGGTCGTAATTCTCGATTCCGCGATCTATCAGCTCCCCCATCTCGACTAGGTCGTCGTTTACGACCCCCAGTCCGCGGGGTCGGCCCCCGGCCTCCTTCACCCCGGCAATCAGCAGGGACGAGTTCACGTCGTAGATCATCGATTCGGGCAGCTCCCCGCCCGGAGGCACCAGCTCCGGTCCGGTTGAAATAATTCCTACCTCCGGCGGTCGGTAAACCTCGACTTCCCCCAGCCCGGAGGCGGCCAGTTCCGCGATATCCAGCGGGGACAATTCCGCTCCCTGCCGGATTATCAGATCACCGGTCGCGATATCCGTTCCCGCGGAGAGGACGTTTTCGCCGGGAACAACGGAAGTTTTTACCAGCAGTTCATCCCCTTCCCTTTCTGTATCCTCGACCATTACGACCGCGTTGGCTCCAGCCGGTATTCCCGCCCCGGTCGGGATTTCGATAGCCTGCCCTTCTTTTACAGTAAGCGAAGAAGGTTGGCCAATCTGAACTTCCCCTCCGATCTCAAGTCGATTAGGATTTTCTTCGTCCGCTCCGTAGGTATCGGACGCCACCAAGGCGTAGCCGTCCATCAGTGATCGACTGAACGGGGGCACGTCCGATAGTGCGTAGACGTTTTCCGCGGTTACCTCGTCCAGAGCACTATCCAGAGTCACTCGTTCCGTCTTTCGCTCAAGCGAGAAGTTTTCGATCAGTTTCCGAAACTCCTCCGGATCTATAAGATCTCTAAATTCCTTTCTCATCCCCTACCTCCAGTAATGCAACTCCACGCTCTTTCCCGCGGCGATTCCCTCCGAGTCCTCAGGAACCAGGACGAACCCGTCGCTTCTCGTTACGCTGGAAAGAACACCCGATCCAGCCACCCTTATCGGGTAAGCCACCTCGTCCTCGACTCTGACTCTAACCAGGCTCAACCGACCCAGCTTCGAAGATATCTTATTTCCAAGTTCGACGGAGGCGGTCCTTTCCTCCGATTGAGTCCCAACCAGGTAGTTAATAAGTGGCTTCAAGAAGAAATAGGCGTCGGCAAGTGCGGCTACCGGATACCCCGGCAAAGCAAGAATAGGGGTCCCGTCAACCAGGGCTAGCGCTACCGGTTTACCGGGCTGGGCTGCAACCCCGTGAACGATTACTTCCCCTTCTTCTTCGAGAACCTCTACGATCCTGTCCCTCCGGCCCACGGAACTTCCTCCGGTAAAAACTACCACATCTGACTCGCCCAGACCCTTCGCTAACGCTGTTTTCAGGTCCTCAGGTCGGTCGCTCAATACTTCTCGTTCTTCCGGCTCTCCGCCCCACCGTCGGACACAACCGGCAATCATTATTCCGTTCGACTGAACCGTCTCCCCCGGGCCAGGCTCCACACCGGGTGATACCAGCTCTTCGCCCGTCGGAATCACCCTGACCTTCGGTTTTTTCACTGTATTCAACGACTCTACCCCGAGTGACCTCAGCAACCCAAGGTGGGAAGGCTGGATGAGGGTTCCCTCTTCCAGCAGGGTATCCCCTTCCTTCACGTCCTCACCGACGGGGCTGACGTTGTCTCCGGGAGCGATGGAAGCGTAAACGTCTAAACTATCTCCCTCCCGTCTGGTATCTTCGATCTTCAATACACTGTCCGCTTCATCGGGGACGTGTCCTCCCGTGTGTACCGGAGATACCACGCCATTTTTGACCTCATCGGCGACCTTCAGCCTGTTGGGAGAGGATTCGCTTGCTCCAAAAGTATCGGAGGCTTTTACGGAGAACCCATCCATCGCGGCTCGGCGATAATGGGGTGCGGGTCGAGGGGCAAGTACGTCCCCGGCAGAAACCCTACCGTCCGCCTCCGCCAGGTTAAGGGATTCGTCTCTATCCAGGGGTTCGACGTTTGAAAAGAATTTCGACCTGGCTTCCGCTACTCTAGTTAAGGATTTAAACCCTTTACCCTTCACCGTTATCCCCCGATCTCGGACATCTCTCCGTCAGTGGCTTCTTGCTTTTCCCACCGGTGACCGTAGGGCTTCTCCTCAATTATTTTGCGCAACCGCGAGGTAATAACGTCCACGGAAGTGTCCTCTTTGATATTCAAATCGTACTCTTCGTCTCTTGCGAGGCAGGGTCGGACCTTGCCCCGGGAGGTAATTCTAATCCTGTTACAACCATTACAAAAACTCCTGCTGAGGGGAAAAATAAAACCAACCTTTCCCGAAGTATTTCCTCGAGAATACCGATAGTAATCGGCGGGGCCATTTCCTCGAGGTCCGGAAATCTCTTCCAGGGACCACTCTTTTTTAATCTCCCGCTCCATTTCGCTCAGAGGCATGGACTCGATCGCCTCTCCCGCGGCCTCACCCATGGGCATTAGTTCTATGAATCTCAACACGAGGTCTTCCGCCGCGGCAAATTCAACCAGAGGGCCAATTTGCGATTCGTTCACGCCTTTCATTATGACCGTATTCAACTTCACAGGGTCCAGCCCGGCCCTCTTTGCGGCCTTGATACCGGCAAGGACCGAACTCAGCTCTCCCCCTCTTGTTATCTCGGCAAATACCTCCGGATCAATGGCGTCGATGCTAACGTTTACCCTATCCAGGCCGGCTTTAGACAAATCGTCCGCCACTCCGGATAGGGACGACCCGTTCGTGGTTAGAGAGAGTTCGTCGATCCCTTCTATTCCACTTACCATTTCGACCAAACCGGGTAAATCTTTCCGGGTCAATGGTTCGCCTCCGGTAAACCTCACTTTATTAATTCCCAGTTCTGACGCGGCCCCGACCAGATTAACTATTTCTTCGAAGGAAAGTATTTCCTTCCGGGGTAGTTTTTCTATACCTTCTTCGGGCAAGCAATATTTACAGCGGAAATTACATCTACCGGTAAGAGAAAGTCGCAGGTAATTAACCTTCCTTCCTAAACCGTCCTTCATCGACCTCCCTCCTTATCGATTTCGTAGACGGCGTGACCGATCGCCGGGAGAATCAACTCCTCCATCCCCAGCTCCACCGCCGCTGGCGATCCTGGAAGGGAAAAAATCAGCGTGTCGTCGATTAACGAGGCTCGAGCTCGTGACAGCATTGCCCGGGGACCTATTTCATCGAAGCTCAAACTCCTAAATAACTCTCCGAACCCGGGAAGTTCCTTTTCCTCGTAGTTTTCAACCACGTCAACGGTCTGGTCGAGAGTCGATAACCCCGTGCCACCGGTGATCAATAGAACCCTGGCCTCGGACGACACGGCATTTTCGAGCTCGGTTTCAATCTTCTCCGGCGAGTCCGGGATAACTTTCCTCTCCTGTATCCGGTAACCCTCAGCTTTAATGAGGTCCCTGATTAGCCTTCCACTCTCGTCTTTGTCGGCCCCCCTGCTGCTGCTAACCGTCAGCACCCGGCATGTTATCTCCGTCTTTACGTGGTCTTCGTGACCCAACTCAATTCCCCTCTTTAATCAATTTTATCTCGTCCCCGGGGCGGATACTACCACCTTCCAGGACCTGGAAGAACAGGCCCTTCTGTGGCATGATGCACTCCCCAGTTTTTTCCTTGATCACACAGTCGTCGTGGCAGGTTTTACCTATCTGAGAAACTTCCAGCAAAGCTTCACTGCCGACTTTCAACCGCGTTCCCACGGGCAAGTTTCCAAGATTCAATCCCTCGCTGGTAAGGTTCTCGGCAAAATCGCCCGGGTTTAGCTCCACACCGGTTCTCTCCTCCATCTTATTAATTTCCGAGGCGTCGAGCAGGCTAACCTGTTTGACCTCGGAACCAGCGTGAACGTCGCCCTCGATACCGTGATCTTCAATTAAATTTGCTTCCTCGACGGGAGTCTTGATATCTCCTTTCTCGTTGCTGGTATTAATCGAAACCAGCTTGGCTCCTTCACTTATCCCTTTTCCAGTCACCGCTTTGACCTCCCGATTTTTCCAGTAACTTCAGATCTCGTATTTCCATTCCCTTTTCCTCGCTCTTTACCATGTCGTAAATCGTCAGCAGGGCGATCGAACACCCGGTAAGAGCCTCCATCTCGACCCCGGTTTTTCCTCTATAATTTACAGTGACTTCCACTGTAAACCCCGAATCGGAGGGTTCAATATCTACATCGACGTTGGTAATCGGCAGGGGATGGCAGAGTGGTAACAGTTCCGAGGTCTTCTTGGCGGCCATGATCCCCGCAGTCCTGGCGACGGCAAATACGTTTCCCTTTTCGAGTTCTCCGGACAGGACCTTTTCCCTTGTCCCTTCGGACATCTCAATGGACCCGCTGGCCCTGGCTTCCCGATCCGTATCGTCCTTGTCGCCCACGTCAATCATTCTTACGTCTTCTTCGCTCATTTGTTCACCTTAACTTAAAATTTCTCATCCCACTCAGAGACTATTAACCAATAAAGTTTTCAATCTCACGATTTGGCTCAGAGTTGTTTTTTGGTGACCGTTCAGGAAAATCCTATCGGAGGCCGAGCGGGCACGGTTCCACCCTTTCGTTGGTTCTATTTTTCGACCTCCGGGCTTCCCGGACCGAGAAATTTCCGACTCGCGTGCTCAAACTGGTGCCTTCACGAAAGTGGTTCTCACTCCAGGAAGATTTTGCATAAACATTTAACCTCATTCGATTATGTAAATATCCCTCTCCTGGAATTACCTGAGGCAAGCCTCAGGTAATTCCATGATCGGTCAGACATATGCGCCGCTTCGCTGGAATTTTCTCGGTCCGGAGCCCTTACTTCGTCGTAGTACGATAAAGAAAGGGTGGAGAGCGAGGCCGAGATCGGAAGCAGCGATTTCCACGCCGGGGAAATCGCCTGCGGTTTTATCGAACGGTGACCAAAAAACCAACTTATTCTCCTTCAAAACATTATCCAAGTTAAGAAATCTACAGAGACTTCCTTTCCAACTACCAATAATTATCAGCAGTACGACCAACGATATCAATTAGCAACCGGCACCCGGGGGCTAGAATCACCGGGTGCCGGTAGAATGTTTAGTTTAAAATACTGGAGTGATTAATTCCCTTCGCCGGGCGGCTCTATTCCCGCCTTCTCGGACGCGTGGTCCCGTCCCAGCCAGTAGTTAAGCCAGGAAGACGTATGGCGTAGTTCCCAGTAGTTAGGGGGTACTTGTTCTTTAAGCTGTTCTTGATCGCCAAATTCCTTAAGCCTGTTGTAAGTTCTTACGTAAATACACTGTTCATCGGGGTAGACTTCGCACATTCCGTTTCTGCTACCCCCGCACGGCCCATTCCTTTGCTCTTTAGGACACTGCGACATGGGACAGACGTAGGCCAACTCGGTCAGAGCGCAATCTCCACACTCCTGACAGTCATTGGTAATTGTCTTGATAATTCTCTCGAACGCCTGAAACGGTTCTTCAAGAAAAGTATCGTCGATTGCCCGTAAGAAAAGGCGCATGGGAGTAAAAAATAGGCCGTTCGGTTCAAAAAGCTGATTGTGAGCTAACCTAAAAGCACTATTTACGAGGCCTTTCCTGGGTTTGGGGGACAGGTCGCCCCTTCGCAAAGTATTCAGTCCCGTTTCAGAATCCCTTCCATAGTAATAAAAACCATCTTCCATGGGGAAATCGAATTCTGATATAAAGTCCTCCCAATCCGGGACGAGCTCCTCGCCTTTATTAATGACGAATTCTACGTCCTCAAATTTCAGACCGTGACCACCTATGTGAACTCCGTCGTAACCCATCCCTTTCATGAAGGCGTACATCTTCGCGGCTCTCATCAGTCGAGCCTGCTTTCCGTTGTCGTCTGCTTCTTTCTCTTCCGATAGCACCTCGACTAGATCGTCCGTTACGACACATCCCGGTATGTCTCCTCGATTCATCGCCCTTCCCGCTCCATAGGACAGAACATATAGATTGCCTATCAACGGAACGTCCAACCCGCGATCGTCAACGTACTGACTGAGTTCGTGAAACTTCCGGGCGTCGTAACCCAGCTGAGTAATTATGTAGTTGGCTCCAGCTTCTACTTTCTTCTCCAGCTTGTAGTACTGGGTTAATACCT
>JBDGQU010000119.1:0-21905 GCA_042218715.1 Bipolaricaulia bacterium
AAAATACTAGCGTTTTCTCTCATAATTTCAAGTTCCGAACTGGATTTTATCTTGATCATCAACCGGTACCTTGACCAAGGGCATCTTCTATCTCCCCGTGCACTTCTTCCGGTGCCTGCTCTCCGTTTACCTCTTTTAGAAGTCCCTTATCCCTGTAGTAGTCAATGAGTGGCGCCGTTTGATCGAGAAAAGTTTCGAACCTGTCTCGAATAACTTCCGACTTGTCGTCGTCCCTCTGGTACAGGTCACCACCGCATTCATCACACACTCCGTCCTGTTCCGGAGGTTTGAATAACGTATTATAGATCCTACCACAGTTCGAACAAACCCTCCTAGCCGACAACCTTCTCACAGATTCCGACTGATCGATCTTGATATATACTACCACATCTAACTCAATGACCTCGTCCAGAGCTTTCGCCTGGTCTATCGTCCTCGGGAATCCGTCAAATAGATATCCCTTATCCCGAGTCAGCCTCTTTTGAACCATATCTACGACAAGTTCGTCAGGAACTAGCTCCCCCTTATCCATGTACTCTTTTGCTTCAAAACCAAGCTCAGTCCCCTTGTCAACCTCCTCCCGGAGAATATCACCTGTCGCAAGGTGCTCCATGTTCCTCTTTTCTATTAGCTTTTCCGCTTGAGTTCCTTTACCCGCACCGGGGCCACCCAGTAAAACTACGTTCTTATGGTTAACTTCCATAGGGGGTGTCAATTTAACTCCTTCTTCCCAAAATGGCGGATCCGCCAGCTTCCGTGAGGCTATCGTAATGCCGCATAACCATATGCGACTCTATCTGCATCAACACATCCAGGCCTACCCCGACAACGATTAATACCGACGTACCTCCAAGCCAGAACGAAGATAGGCCGCTGATCGCAGTAAACACGTAAGGGAGAACTGCAATCGCACCGAGAAATAAGGCTCCTACCAGAAGCAACCTGTTGAGGATCGACTGAATGTACTCAACTGTTGATTGTCCCGGACGTACCCCCGGAATGAACCCTCCTGATTCCTTCAAATTCTTCGCCACGTCATTCGGATCGAAAATTATTGCGCTGTAAAAATACGTAAAGAAGACAATCAACAGAACGTAAGCAAGCAAATAAGGAATACTTCCTCGTTGAACCCATCGAGTCATCCAGGATAATCCCGGAGCCCATTGAGCCACTGTCATTGGAAGTGAAAGTAGAACGGAGGCAAATATGATCGGGATCACTCCACCCTGATTTACCTTTATAGGCAGATGACTGGTATGTCCCCCGTAAACCTTTCTTCCCGCCGTTCTCTTAGCGTATTGTATTCTTACCTTTCTTCTACCTTGCTGAACTATCACGACGCCCGCTATTACAACAATAAATACCGCAATTAAAATTAAACCCCAGAGAGGACTTACATTACCGTAATTGACCTCAACCCAGGTACTATATAGCTGGCTCGGAAACCTGGCCATAATCCCCGCCATTATAAGGACGGATATCCCGTTTCCAATCCCGTTTTCCGTTATCCTCTCTCCAAGCCACATTAAAAATACCGTTCCGGTGGTCATCGATAAAACCGCAGTGATAAAAAACAGGGTCACCGACCCTTCGATCATCCCCTGTCTCACGAGGAAGTAACTCCAGCCGTAGGATTGAATGAATGCAATCACCAGAGTTCCGTATCTCGTATACTTTGTAATTACTTTCTTTCCTTCTCGGCCCTGTTGCTGAAGCTCTTTCAGCTTAGGAACTACGGCAGTCAACAAACTCATAATAATTGAAGCATTAATATACGGAGTAATCCCCAATCCGAAGAGCGTTCCTCTCCCCAAGGCTCCACCGGTAAACATATTGAGGTACTGAAGGATGTTTCCCCCACCCTGCTCAAACAGGTTTTGCAGGGCTTCCGTGCTTATTCCCGGTATTGGTATGTGGGTACCGGCCCGGAATATCGCTATTGCCCCCAAAGTAAATAAAATTCTCTTCCTTAGCTCAGGTATTTTTACTATACTAGCTAGCTGGTTAAGCACGAATTATCACTCTTTGTCACCTACTATTTGCCACTCTCCACCCGCATCCTCGATCTTTTTTTTCGCACCCGAACTAAACTGATGCGCCTTAACGGTTAGTTTTTTCTCAAGCTTTCCGGCCCCGAGGACTTTTAATCCATCTTTCAAGTTACCAACTATTCCTTCGCTCTTTAGCCGTTCGGGGTCTATTGTCTCGTCGTCCTCGTACCTGTTTAGCTGCGATACGTTGATCCATTCAACTTCTTTTTTATTTGGGTTTGAGAAACCAACCTTCGGAAATCTTCGCCAGATAGGAGTCTGACCACCCTCAAAACCTACTTTGGGCTTACCGCCACTCCTGGCATTCTGGCCCTTTGTTCCTCGGCCGCATTCGTGACCACCCTTGCCGGAACCGTAGCCACGGCCCCTGCGCGTCTTTTTTTGCTTGCTACCCTCCGATGGTTTCAAATCCTCTAATTTTTTCATTCCTGGAAGGCCTCCTCTAATTCTTCAACGTCCTTACCCCTCTTTCTGGCCACGCTTTCGGGGGTCTTCAGCCTGCTAAATCCTTCGACGACTGCTTTTGCCAGTGTCATTGGGTTATTCGTCCCCAGCGATTTGGTCAATATATTATCCAATCCGGCCAGACGACAAATAGTTCCGACCACGTCCCCGGCAATTACACCGGTTCCTCTATACGCGGGTTTCAACACGACCTTACCCGCTTTGAATTTCCCGACAACCTCGTGGGGAATAGTCCCTTTCGTAATCGGGACGTCAATTATGTGTTTCTTCGCGTCTCTTACGGCCTGACCTATAGCCTGAGGAATCTCGCCCGTGTTGCCGGAACCCACACCAACTTTTCCTTCGTAATTACCTGCAGCCACCAGGACTCGAAACCTAAGATTCCTACCGCCTTTCGTAACTTTACTAACCCTGCTAATGTCAATTACGTTGTCGTCAAATTCGTCTTCTCGTCTATTATTTCTTGCCATAACTAAAAGTCAAGTCCCTCCTCTCTCATCTCATCGGCCAGTGCCCTAACTTGGCCGTGATAGGGATATCCTCCTCTATCGAAAACTATGGTTTCGTATCCTTCTTCCAGTAATTTCGACCCCATCAGAGAGCCAACCTTTTTGGCGGTCTCGATAGTCGCGTTTTCGACGTTCTCCTCGATTTCAGGACTTAAAGACGAGGCGGCAGCAATCGTTTCATTGTGGATATCATCTATCGCCTGGGCGTAAATGTGTCTATTCGACTTCTTGACGCACACCCTGGGCTTCCTCGATGTCCCTCTTATGTTGCTCCTGATCCGCTTATGCCTTATCTTTCTCCTTTTCTCTCTATCGACTTTTGGCACTTATGTATCCTCCTAAATTCTTATTTTGACGGTTAGTTTGCAAAATTATAGGACTATCCTATCTCCGCTTCTTCTCCGCCGGAAAGCTTTCCTTCCTTCCTGATTATTTCTTCCCCTTTGTACTTGATACCTTTGCCCTTATACGGTTCCGGGGGGCGGAGACTTTTAATATCCGCAGCTACCTGACCGACTTCTTGCTTGTCCGGTCCCTTGATGGTAACCTGATCGTTATCCTCTACCTCGGCACTTATATCCTCAGGCAGGGGGTACTCAATAGGATGGGAATAACCAAGGTCAAAGACCAGGTCCCCCCCTTGTTTCCTGACTCTGTAACCAAGTCCCTCCAGAACCAGCGTCTTATCAAATGGGTTAACTAGCCCTTCCACCATGTTTGCAACCAAACTACGATAGAGTCCGTGCTTTTCCTTGTATTCCTTTCGATCCGCCTTACGCCTCATAATTAGCTCATTATCTTTTATTTCTGCAGTAACAAAATTAGAATCGTATTCCTGAGTAAATTCTAATCCGTCCTCGTTTCTTGCTTTAACCATCCCATCTTCGACGGTTAAATCTACGCTCTCCGGAATAGTTATCGGGGCTTTTCCTACTTTTGACATCTAAATCACCTACCAGACCTTAAACAGCAATTCCCCGCCAACGTCGTCCTTCCTGGCGTCCTTACCCGTTAATAGTCCCCGTGAAGTACTTAGAACCGAAGTTCCCAGGCCACCCAATACCTCAGGTATTTCCTCCTTGGATACGTAGACCCGTCTAGACGGCTTACTAACCTTTTCCATCCCGTCTATTACCGGTTCTCCTTCATTATATCTTAGTCCAATAGTTAACTCTCTCTTATTCCCCGTTAGCTCTTCTACCTCGTAATCCGAGACGTAACCTTCCTCAACCAGAACTTCCGCAACCGACACCTTCAGATTCGAACTGGGCAGGGTAACGTTATCGTGACCCATGCGACTGGCGTTTTTAATTCTGGCAATCATATCGCTTATCGGATCCTGCGTTGTCATTTATGCTCCTCCCGGTATTGCTTTACCAGCTAGCTTTTTTAACACCCGGCAATTCTCCCTTATGGGCTAACTCTCGAAAGCAGACTCTACATATACCGAAGTCTCTTATGTAGCCCCTGGAACGTCCACAAATATTACACCTATTATAATCTCTTACATCGTATTTCTTGTCTTCTTTTGCTTTTTCAATCAGCGCTTTTCGAGCCATAATACCCTCCAATTATTCTCTGAACGGGGAACCAAGCTCTTTAAGGAGATAGTACCCCTCTCTGTCGGTTTCGGCGCTAGTAACAACTGTTATGTCCATCCCCTGGACTTGCCTAACGTCGTCAAACGTGATCTCCGGAAAAACTAATTGTTCATCCATTCCCAGGCTGTAATTGCCTCGGCCGTCAAACGAATCCGGAGAAAGACCACGAAAGTCTCTAATGCTCGGTAAAGCTACGTTGTAAAGTTTATTCAGAAACTCGAAAGCTCTCTTCCCTCTCAAAGTCACCTTACAACCAACCGGAACACCTTTTCTAATTTCAAAGTCGGAGATTGACTTTCTAGCCCGGGTTACTACGGGCTTTTGCCCTGTTATTGTCGTCAGGTTCTCTACGGCCCCGTCTATAATACTCGGGTCCTCGTGTTCTGAAATGCCCATGTTCACTACAACTTTTTCGATATCCGGCACTTCCATGGGGTTATCGTAACCTAACTCGTTCATCAGCTTATCCCTAACTTCCTCTTCGTATTTTTCACTGAGCATTTCTACTCAAGAACCCCCTCACATTTCTTACAAACCCTTACTTTATCTCCGGCGACTTCGTCAAAGCCGACCCTAGTTGGTTCGTCGCACGACGGACATACAGGCAAGACGTTAGAAATATCTATAGGCTCCTCTCGTTCTATTATTCCCGGTTCCTTTTGCTGCTGGGTTCTACCCTGGTGTTTTAGTCGGAAATTAACGTTCTCAACGACGACGCGACCGTTCTTCGGGTCAACACTTAACACCTCTCCCACTTTACCTTTATCGTTTCCGGCGATTACCTTTACCCTGTCACCTTTTTGAATCTTCCTCATGGTTACCTCCTATAAAACCTCGGGTGCCAAGGATATAATCCGGAGCATATTCCCTTCCCGGAGTTCCCTTGTTACCGGTCCAAAAATCCTCGTACCAACTGGTTCCATCCTATCATCAACCAATACTGCGGCGTTATCGTCAAACCTTATATAAGAACCGTCATCCCTGCGATAGTTTCCCGCGGTTCTCACTATTACTGCCCTAACAATCTCTCCCTTCTCGAGATCGCTATCCGGTATTCTTTTCTTAACAGAAGCAGTAATCAGGTCGCCTATCTGGCCCTGATTCTTGTTGGACTGCCCAAGAACGTTTATACATCTCAACTTTTTTGCACCCGAATTATCTGCCACTTTTAATTCCGTCTCTTGGTGGATCACGCTTCCCCTCCCGACCTTTCCAGGACTTCCTTAAGCTTCCACCGCTTTTTCTTACTGATGGGCCTCGTCTCAGATATCACTACCCGGTCTCCTTCCTTTGCTTCCTCGTTTTCGTCGTGAGCGTAGAATTTCGAGCGCTGTTTTAGGTACTTTTTGTATCGTGGGTGTTGTTTTTGGGTATCAACGGCCACAGTAATCGTCTTGTCCATTGCGGCACTAACTACCCTTCCCTTTTTAGTCTTTTTCATTTCACTTCTTCCCCCTCACTTTCCCTTTGAATTGTCTTCGCTCTGGCTATATCTTTTTTTGTCTTCTTTATTTCAGCGGTATTGTCCAGTTCTCCGGTCGCCTTTTGGAACCTAAGATTAAATAGCTTTTCCTTCAACTCGGCCACCTTTTCTTCCAGTTCCTCGGAGGTCATTTCCCTTAGTTCGCCAGGCCTCATTTTTCTCCTCCCAGTTTTATCCTTTCCTTCAGCCTCGTTTTTATCGGTAACTTGTAGGAAACTAACTGGTGCAATCGCTTGGCCTTTTCTGGCTCTACACCTGAGAACTCGAAAATTAACCTACCAGGTCTGATAACCGCTACCCATTCAGCCGGCTCCCCTTTTCCTTTTCCCATCCTTGTTTCCGCGGGAGTTTTGGTAATGGGTTTATCGGGAAATACCCTGACCCAGATCTTCGAATCACGCTGGGTTTCGTGCGCCAAGGTCATTCTCGCGGTTTCAATTTGCTTACTGGTCAACCAACCGGGATCCTCAGCCTGAATTCCGTATTCACCAAACGAGACCTTGTTTCCCCGGCTAGCCTTTCCCTTTGTCCTACCACGTTGTTGTTTTCTATGTTTCGTTTCTGCTGGATATAATGCCATTTGTTACCATCCTCAATTAGAGACTCAATCCCTCGGGCACGCCCTCGGGCAGTAATTCTTCTCGGAAAACCCAAGCCTTGACTCCGATCGGTCCGTATTTAGTCCGAGCTTCGATGAATCCATAATCTATATCGGCCCTGATCGTCTGGAGTGGTATTCTTCCTTCGTCCTGCGAAACCGTCCGCGCCAGGTTCGCCCCTCCAATCCTTCCAGAGCACTTCACCTTTACACCTTTGGCTCCCTTGTTCATCGATCTTGAAATTACTTCCTTCATCGCTCTGCTGGGCGGAATCCTGTTCTCGATCTGGAATGCTACTTCCTGAGCTATCAATTGGGCCTGTAAATGGGGCTCGTTTGCCTCCTTGACGGAAATATTTACGTTCCTTCCCGTCTTATCACTTAATTCCTGCTGGAACCTGTTTATCTCGTTACCCCCTTTACCGATTATTATCCCCGGACGAGCCGAGACAATAATCATCGATATTCGATCGTCCCTTGGCCTCTCTATGCTCACCTCAGCAATTCCTGCACCTCGGTACTGCTCCTCTATCAACTCGCGTATTTCGTGATCCTCAGCGACGTATTCAGGAGCTTTCTCATCGCTATACCAATTCGATTGCCATTTCTTGTTTACGCCAACCCGAAAACCGACCGGATTTACTTTCTGTCCCATTATTCTTCCTCCACTAGGATTACTGTAATATGGCTTTGTCTTCGCTGCATTAAATCGGCCCTACCTTGAGCTCTCGGCTTCATCCTTTTCATAGTCTGACCTTCGTCAATGGCTGCTTCTTTAACTTTAAGTCTGTCCACTGCCATATCGTGGTTGTGTTGAGCATTTGCTATCGCCGATTCTAGCGTATCCTTCAGGAACCGGGCGGCTTTCTTTTTGGAAAACTTTACCGTTTTTAAAGCCTCGTCCACCGATTTTCCCCTAACGGCATCTGCAACAGGGCGTGCTTTCTTCGGGGAAATCCTTACGTTTTTGGTTATAGCTTTGGCTTCTTTCATATTATCCTACCGGAGTAATAGGCTCTTTTTTCTTGATGCCGCCGTGCTCTCTGAATGTCCTGGTCCGGGCGAATTCACCGAGCTTATGACCTACCATATTCTCCGATATCTCAACCGGTACATGCTCCTTTCCGTTGTGAACCTTAATCGTCAGGCCCACCATTTTTGGCAATATCGTTGAATCCCTTGACCAGGTCTTTATTTCCTCCAATTCACCGTTCTTCGCTTTATCAACCTTCTCATTTAAACTATCTTTTACGTATGGCCCTTTCTTAACTGACCTAGGCATATCTACCCCCTCTCCTTCTTAGTCCTTCGTCTAATTATCTTTTCGTCGCTTCCCTTTGCCTTTCTGGTCTTACCACCTTTTGCTGGCACTCCCGTAGAAGAAACCGGAGGCCTTCCTACGTAAGCTCGGCCTTCGCCTCCTCCGTGAGGATGATCAACGGCATTCTTCGCGACGCCTCTGACCTTTGGTTTTCTCCCCATGTGCCGCTTGCGCCCCGCCTTGCCGCTCTTTTCGTTCTTATGACTCGGGTTACTAACCTGCCCTACCGTGGCCTTGCACTCGGGGTCGAACGACCTGATTTCGCCGGACGGTAGTTTAACATCTATTTCCTCGGAATCTTTTGCTACTATTCTCGCGTCAACTCCCGCGGACCGAGCAACTCTGCCTCCACTACCGGGGGAAAATTCCAAATTGTGAATGGGCTTTCCCGCCGGTATTTTCTTCAGAGGTAACGCGTTTCCGGGCCTGACCTCGGCTTCTTCTCCGGCTTCCACCACATCTCCTACCTCAAGTTTCAGCGGAGATATTATGTACCGTCTTTCCCCGTCGGAGTAAAGCAATAAGGTAATCCAGGCGGATCTGTTAGGATCGTATTCCCTACTCATAACTCTTCCTTTTATTCCCTCTTTGTCACGCTGGAAATCTATCCTTCTGTATTTTCTCTTGTGACCACCGCCACGACCTCGAACTGTCTCCTTTCCCTGATTGTTCCTCCCACCCGACTTTTTCAACGGTTCCAGCAAGGACTCTTCCGGTTCGTCGGTTGTCAATTCTTCAAAGTCCGTTAACTCCGCGTGACGTTTTGAGGGCGTTACTGGTTTAAATCTTTTTATACCCATGTTTTCACCTTAATCTATCCAAATATGTCAATCCTATCCCCTTCGGCAAGCCTCACGTACGCCTTTTTCCAGGCACTCGTTTGGCCTTTCTCCTGATTTAACTGCTCTCTTTTGGGCTTTCCCCTGATGTTCATAGTATTTACGTCGATCACTTCCACGTCGAACAATTCTTCAACTGCCTGCCGTACCATCACTTTGTTAGCTTCAGGGTGGACTCTAAAAACGTATTTATTACTTTCTTCCTGGAGCCGCCAAGAGTTCTCTGTTACTACTGGCTCTACAACGACATCCTCTGTACTTAATTCCATTTAGACCCCCTGAGTTTCCGGTTTTCGGTCCAGTAAAATCTCGCTTAATTCCTCGACGGATTGCTTAGTAAGTAAAATTCCCTCATGGTTTAAGAGTTCGTATGCGTTTATCTGGGAAGTTGAGATGCATTTAGCAGCTGGAATATTACTAAAGGACTTTTGAACTTTCCAACTATCTTCTTCCTGAGGCACAATTATAAGAGTATCCGTGGGCAAATCAAGAGTTTCCAGTACCGAGAGTCCTCTCTTTGTTTTGGGTTCTTCAAACTTAAGTGCCTCCACTACCACGAGGTTTCCTTCGGAATATCTCGTCGAAAGTGCGCTACGGATAGCCTTGTGTCTCATCTTTTTCGGGAGATCTATTCCGTGATCTTTAGGATTTGGTCCAAAAATTACCCCGCCGCCGCTCCATAGTGGAGAAGCTCTGGACCCGTGCCTAGCCCGCCCAGTTCCCTTTTGCCGCCAGGGTTTTCTGTTAGAACCTTTAACTTCCGACCTGTCTTTTGTGCTCGCGGTACCGGCTCTTCCATTTGCTCTGTAAGCTTTTACCGCGCGGTAAATGAGGTCGTTATGAAATTCAAGTCCCAGCAAGGCTTCAGAAACCTCTAACTCTTCGCTCGGGTTTCCTTCTTCGTCTCTAACTTCTAGCTTAATCATTGCTACTCCTGATTTGAATCAAATTGTCTCTGGGTCCCGGCACCGAACCTTTAAGGACCAAAATATCGTCCTCGGGGCTGGCCTTCAATACTTTCAAATTCCGAATCGTTACCGTTTCGTTGCCCGTTCTTCCGGGTAGCTTTTTTCCTTTCAACACTCTACCGGGCTCTACACACATACCTATGGAACCTGGCTTTCTGTGAAATCTAGAGCCATGGGTCTTCGGACCACCCGAAAATCCCCATCGTTTCACGACTCCCTGAAATCCCTTTCCTTTTGAATTACCAGTTACGTCTACCGTGTCTCCGGGTTGAAATTGTTCTACTGTTACCTCGTCACCCGGGCTGTAGTCTTCGGGATTGTCAACTCTATACTCTACAAGGTATTTTTTGGGCTGAACTCCGTACTTTTCGAAATGACCCTTCATCGGCTTGGTTAACTTTCTTTTCTCCGTGTCTTTATAACCTAGTTGAACTCCTTTATAGTCGTCCTTTTCAAGGGTCTTTACCTGTACAACCACCGCGGGATCTGATCTTAAAACCGTTGCACCCACAGAAGCACCTGATTCCGTAAAGTACTGAGTCATTCCAACTTTTTCCCCTAACGTCCCTAACATTTTTGAACCTCCCAGTTAGCCTATAACATTTAGCTCTTATAGCTTGATCTCAACGTCTATTCCGGTCGGTAGTTCGATGTCCATCAACGCGTTTATCGTTTCCGACGTCGGTTCCTGTATATCGATCAATCGGTTATGTATTCTTCGCTCGAAGTGTTCCATGGACGTCTTATTCACGTGTGGCGATCGTAATACAGTATACAACTTCCTTTCAGTTGGAAGCGGCACCGGACCGGAAATCTTCGCTCTGGTTTCCTCAGCAGTCGTAACTATCTTTTCTACTGACCTATCGACCAACTCGTGATCATATCCTTTGAGCTTTATTCTTATTTTTTCTCTCGCCATTATTAATAACCTCGTTTATTTAAGATTTCCTCCTTTACTCTCTCCGGCACTTCTTGGAAGTGAGAAAAACTCAACGAATAGGTACCCCGACCTCGCGTAATTGAACGAAGCCTCGTAGCATAACCAAATGATTCTGCAAGGGGTAGTTTGAATTCTACGAGCTGAACTCCCTCGCGGCTCTCAATGCCCGTTACCTTGCCCCGGCGCTTGGAAATATCTTCCATTACGTCCCCCACATGTTCTCCGGGGACGAACACCTCGCCCTCCATAATCGGTTCGAGCAATCTAGAATTACCTTTGAGCGCTCGGGTAGTCGCCCGAGAACCAGCCGCTTTGAAAGCCATATCGGAGGAATCCACGGGATGATGGGCACCATCGTACAACGTTGCTTTTAGGTCAGTAACGGAATATCCGGCCAGCTGACCGTTTCCAAGCGATTCCTCGACACCCTTTTTTACCGAGTTAATATAATCCTTCGGTACTCTCCCTTCTTTAACTTCGTTCTCAAACTCGAAACCTGAACCTCGATCGAGAGGCTCAAAATGAATCTTGACCCGAGCATACTGACCTCTACCACCGGTTTGTTTTGCAAACTCCTCGTCTATGTCCGAGTCGGATTGTATAGTTTCTTTGTAAGTTACGTTTGGCTTACCAACCTGAGCCTCTACGTCGAACTCCTCTTTTAACCTCCTGGTTAATATTTCCAGATGGAGCTCACCCATGCCCGAAATTATCGTTTGATTGGTATCCGGATCGTTCTCAACCTTAAACGTTGGGTCCTCCTTGGCAAGTTTATTAATTGCATCGGTGAGTCGACTTTCGTCAGCCTCTCTCCGGGGCTCTATCGCGACTGAAATAACGGGCTCGGGGAAATCTATGCGCTGAAGTACTATCGGATCCTCTTTACTGCAGAGTGTCTCTCCGGTAGAGGTATGATCGGGGCCAACAACAGCTACTATATCCCCTGCCTTAGCTGTTTCCACTCTTTCTCGCCTATTTGCATGCATGTGAAACATTCGGGACACTCTTTCCGTACGTCCCGAATTCGGATTGTAAACATTATCCCCTTCCTCAAGTACCCCCGAATAAATCCTTAAATAAATCAAGGTCCCGGTATATTGATCAGTAGTTACTTTGAACGCGAGGCTTGCGAGCGGTTCCTCCGGAGACGGATACCTCTTTAACTTTTCTCCCCCTTCTTCTCCGTCAACTCTGTAACCTTCGACCGCCGGAACATCGTTCGGACTAGGAAGATAGTTGACAACAGCATCCAAGATGGGTTGAACACCCACGTTCTTTAATGCCGATCCGCCTAAAACCGGCACACAGGAACCCACTATAGTGGCCTTTCTAATCGCCTTAATAAGTAAGTCCTGAGGAATTTCCTCTTCCTCAAGATACTTCATCATTAACTCATCGTCGAACTCCGCGGCTTTTTCGATAAGGTCTTCCCTCCACCGAGCCGCTTTTTCCTGGGCGTCATCCGGGATTGGCTCCCTTTTGTATTCCGCCCCTTTCGTTTTTTGATCCCAGGTCATCAGGGATGGATTAATCAGGTCAATCATTCCTATCAATTCGTCCGAATCGTCCCTATAAACTAATTGAAGCGGCAGGGTGGTTACCCCTAACCGCTCTTCGATCATTTCTACCGTCTTGTCGTAACGCGATTCCGTCCTGTCCAACTTGTTTACAAATGCAATCCTCGGCACGTTATAGCGATCCGCCTGACGCCAGACCTTTTCGGACTGAGATTCGACCATCTCGACACCTGAGAAAAGAGCCACTGCTCCGTCCAAAACTCGGAGAGATCTCTCTACTTCGGCCGTGAAATCGACGTGACCTGGCGTATCTATAATATTTATCTGATGATCCTGCCAATAACAGGTGGTGGCGGCAGAAGTTATCGTTATCCCCCGCTCTTTTTCCTGATCCATCCAATCCATCTCGGCGTCCCCATCGTGGACTTCTCCAATCTTATAAGTACGCCCGGAGTAAAATAGCATTCGCTCGGTAGCCGTAGTTTTCCCAGCATCGATATGAGCCATGATACCGATGTTTCGCATCTCTTCCAGTTCTTCGTCCCTAATTTCTTCGTCCACGATCTCGTCAGATTTTTGTTTTGTCATTATCATAATTATTAATTCCTATTGTAGCTTAAATATACGAAAATCCTTTCTTTACAGGTAGAAAGGACTTTATGGAGATAAAACCAGATTAATTTCGAATCGCCGAAGATCTACCAGCGATAATGAGCAAAGGCTTTATTCGCCTCTGCGCGTCGGTGGGATTCAAGCTTCTTCTCGTAAGCTTCCCCTTCCTTGTTACTGGCTAATATTATTTCGTTTGCCAGACGCTCTTCCATCTGGGGTTCGTTCCTCGATGAAGCTACATCAACCAACCAGCGAAATGAGAGAGCAACCTGTCTATCCGATGAGACTTCATAGGGCACCTGATAATTTGCCCCTCCAACTCTTCTGCTTCTAGTCTCCAGCTCGGGGGAAATATTATCTATCGCTTCCCGGAAAACTTTTACCCCGGGTTCCCCTTCCCTCTCTTCAATTAGAGAAAAAGCCTTGTAAATAATTTTGAAAGCAAGGTTCTTATTTCCGTCCTGCATTATATAGTTAGCGAACTTCCCCACCAGCTTGCTTCCATGTTTAATGTCTTGATTTACGTCACGTCCAGGCAGTTCCATTAACCCATCCTCCTAGCTCGGCTTTTTTGTTCCATATTTAGACCGGCCCTGTTTCCGTCCGTCTACACCGGTTACATCGTAAGCTCCGCGAACAATATGATATCTCACTCCCGGCAGATCCTTAACCCTTCCTCCTCTAACCAGTACTACAGCGTGTTCTTGTAACTCGTGTCCTTCACCAGGAATATAAGCCGTTACTTCTTTACCGTTACTTAACCTAACCCTGGCAACTTTTCTCAACGCCGAGTTCGGTTTTTTGGGAGTTCTGGTATATACCCTGGTTACTACCCCCCGTTTCTGAGGGCAACCATCCAGGGCCCTAGAACTGGTTTTCTTTTTTTTCGTCGTTCTTCCTTTCCTCACTAACTGATTAATCGTCGGCATATCTTCTTTTCATCACTCCTGTAAGTGCCAGAAATTATAAGCTAGCCCCTTTTTATTGTCAAGCTGACTTAGAATCCACGGGACTTAGCTCACCTTCCTCTTCTCCAGTCTTATCGCGCTTTTCTTCTTCCAAAAATTCCTCTTCTTCGGCTTCTTCTCCTTCGAATCCGGTCCCTACCGAAACCTTCTTTCCTACAATAATATTAGGTTTGAGGCCCCTTAGTTCATCGGACTGACCACTCAAAGCTGCATTCGTCAGCGCTGAAGTGGTCCTTTGGAACGAAGCCGCGGAAAGCCAACCTTTTGTCTTGAGTGCCGATTTGGAAATCCTAAGGAGCTGACGATCCGCTTCTGGGAGCTGGTATTCCTTTACGCGCAAATTACTCACTTCACCATCCAGAATTACGGGAATTTCATTTACGCCCGACTCCGTTGCGTATTCGAGAATGTCCTTCGTAACAGTCTCACCTTCCCTCACTATCAATCTTTTTCCTCGTTTTATATCCTCGACGACCTCTTTCCCCAGTATTTCTCGTCGATTTTCTCGAACTTTCTCGTTTTTAACCCTCAATTCTCTGACTACGGTTCTAAATTCTTCCAGGGTAATCAACTCGTTTTGAGTAAGGTCAGAGTCTCCTCTGTCACTTACGATCACGTTGTTCAACATCTGGGCTATAATAATTTCTACGTGAGTATCGTTGATGTCTACTCCCTGACTCTTGTAAACCTTTTGTATTTCTGTAAGCAAATACTCGTAAGTCCTTTCTACTCCGGCCTTATCCAATAGATTATGAGGCGGAATTACCCCTTTGGAGAGCTGTTCGCCCGGTTTTACTCTATCACCCAGATCCACAACAGGTGAGTGAGTGATGTTTACCTCTTCCCGATAACGATAGGCTATCCGAGCAAAGTCTTCACTTATTTCCTCGACTTCATCTATAATCAATTTCCGGTTTGCCGGCCTGTCAATGGAGAATAGCGTTTTGCCCTTCTTTACTTCTTCTCCGTCTACAACCTCCGGAATCATTGCCTCGGAAAGAGGAATTCTCTTCCGCCCGTCTTCGGGTTGAAATATAATCACCGAATCTTCGGCAACTACTAAAACACCCGACTTGTCAGCAATTAACTTATCAGAACTCTTCAAATCAATAAGTTTTTCGCCTTCCTCCACCCCTTCACCCTCCTCGACAAGTGGTTTAGCCATGGGAGGTATCAGGTGGTCAACCACGTTACCCTCGTCGTCAGTCAGAGAAATTAATCTTTTTTCTTTGTCAATCTCCTCGATCGTCCCACTCTTCTTTGCGAACACCTGGTTTAGTTCCACTTCTTCGGATAACACGTCCCCTTTCTCTACAAAATCCCCCGACTCCTTATCGATCTCTAACCCATCCGGTAACTCGTAGTAAGCATCTGAACGGCTCATCAGAAGATACATAACCGTCTGACCGCCTTCCTCTACCAACCGGACCGTACCGGCGTGAGGGCTCGTGTTGTCCACTATGTCCGACAGGTTAACCTCTTCCTCCGGTTCCACCAAACAAAGAGCCGACGGAATAGTTAACTCCTGGGGTTCTCCCTCAATTTCTATTAGCTTACCTTCCTCCGTATCCGTCATTTCCGTTATGTGACCATCTATATCGGTAATCGTAGCCTGAGCACTCTTCGTCGTTTTCCGGGCTTCAAATAGTTCTTCCGCCCTGGGAAGACCCTGAGTAATGTCTTCTCCCGCTACACCACCTGAGTGGAACGTCCTCATCGTTAATTGAGTTCCGGGCTCGCCAATTGACTGAGCGGCTATTATTCCGGCTGCTTCCCCTTTGTCCACAAGCTCGTGAGTCGATAAGTCCATTCCATAACACTGCTGGCAAACACCTTTCTCGGTTTCACAAGTTACGGGCGATCTAACTACAATTCGGGGCCGAATTTCTATCTTTTCCGCGCCGCTTGCTTCCAACTTTTCCCGTTCCACCGGTCCTATAACGTCGTCCCTTCCTACAATAACTTTTCCACTTTCCGGATCACGAATGTCTTCGAGGCTACTAGTTCCCATTATCTTCTCCAGCCCCTCACCGGAAAGCTCAACCGTTGCCTGCTTGTCTGCCAATCGAGAGGCAAGTTCCTTATCAACCAGTTCTCCTTCTTCACCCATCACGCTACCGTCTTCGGGATCAATAACTGGCTCAGCTAATGTTTTGCCATAGACCCTTTCTTCGATACCTTCCATCAATTCTCCCCCGTCGTATCTCAGCGGATCTATCTCGAGACCTCTATTGGTCCCACAGTCCGACTCCCGGACTACAATATTCGAAACAGCCTCTACTAGCCTTCTCGTTAGATAACCTGAATCCGCTGTTTTCAATGCGGTATCGGCTGTTCCTTTCCTTCCCCCGTGAGTGGATATAAAGTATTCCATCATATCAAGTCCATCCCGAAAGTTGGATTTTACTGGCATCTCAATTACGTTGCCCGAGGGGTCCGCCATAAGTCCACGCATACCGGCTAACTGCTTTACCTGATCTGCACTTCCCCGTGCCCCGGATCCGACCATCATCTGGAGGGAGTTAAACTTGTTCTCGGAAAAGTTATCCATGGTGGCTTCCTCTATCTTGTCCACCGTCTCATGCCATATATCCACGATCGTAGAAGACCTCTCGTCTTCGGAAGCCAACCCTCGGTCAAACATTTCGTTGACTTCCCTGACTCTATCCATAGCATGCTCAAGAATTTCTTCCTTTTCCTCGGGAGCGAGGCAATCAGTGGTAGAAATGGTCAGTGCGGATTGAGTTGCTTCCGAGAAACCAAGTTCTTTTAGGTCATCCAGCAAGCTAACAACCCGTTCATTGCCGTACTTCTCGTAGACTTTCATCAAAAGGTCCGAAATATCGGAAGACTCGAACCTCTTATCGTAATTCCTCAGGTCGGGCGGAAATAGTTCGTTTAACTTGGCCCGCCCCAGAGTCGTATCCTTTATGTCCCCGTTAATTCTGATTTTTATAGGGGCGTGGAGACTAATAACGTCGTTATCGTAGGCCCTTTTTGCCTCCTGCAAGTTGGCGAAATATTTGTCCTTACCTTTCCCCTCCTCGTCCACCTCGGTAAGGTAGTAGTAAGCGTAAATCTGATCCTGGGTTGGTTTAGTAAGAGGCCCACCATAAGCAGGTGAAAGCAGGTTTTTCGACGAGAGCATTATATCTCTAGACTCTTCAACGGCCTCTCTAGTCAACGGCAGGTGGATTGCCATCTGGTCTCCGTCGAAGTCCGCGTTGTAAGGGGGGCAAACGTGGGGATGAATATGGATAGCGTCACCGTCTACCAATTTCGGTTCGAAAGCCTCGATACCCAGACGGTGCAAGGTCGGAGCTCGGTTGAGAAGCACTGGTCTCTCCTTAAGGAGCTCTTCCAAATAATTCCATACGTCGGGCATCTTTCCCGCGAGTGCTTTGTTTTTTACCTCGTTATAATCCGAATACGTTGTATCGTCGAGATACCTTGTCACAAACGGCTTAAACAGCTCCAGAGCCATCTTTTTCGGAACCCCACACTCCCAGAGCTTCAAATCGGGATCGACTACGATAACAGCCCGGCCGGAATAGTCTACTCTCCTTCCCAGCAGGTTACGCCTTAGACGTCCGTGTTTACCCGATATCCTGTCCGACAGGGATTTCAGTGGCCTATCATCTTTTCCCCTGATTGGAGTATTCTTCTTCTCGTTGTGGATAATTGCGTCAACTGACTCCTGAAGCATCCTCCGTTCGTTTCTGAGAATTACCTCGGGAGCCCCCATGTCCTCCAGACGTTTTAGCCGGTTGTTTCTATTTATAATCCTCCTGTAGAGGTCATTGAGATCGGTAGTAGCAAATTTTCCACCTTCAAGATGCACTATCGGTCTAAGATCAGGGGGTAGCACCGGTATCGCATCTAACGCGATGTAGCTCGCCTCATTTCCGGAATCGCGAAGTTTCTCAACCACACTCAACCTTTTCGACAATTTGTTCTTCGCGGTTTTCGAGGTTTCCTTGTTCAGCCTATTGCTCAGGGATTGACTCAACTCTTCGAGATCGATGTTTTCCAGCAAGCCTTTAATTCCCTTTGCTCCCGTATAGGCAGAAAATCCGGCGGGATACAACCTCTCGTAAGCCTCCTTCTCGAGCTGAGCGATCTTTTGCCCCACTTCGAGGGGTACTTCTTCGTCTTCCACTGAAGTAACCAAAAAGGCAAGGTTGTCCACTTCTTCCTGAGCTAGTTCGGAGTCAATGTCTTCGCCGTAACGAGATTCTGCCATCTCGTGAAATGTCTCGGAACATATCTCCCCTACGGGAGTTTCCGCTATCAGATCTCCTTCCTCGACCTCGTCCCCGTCACTTACCTCCAGAATAACCTCTTCCGATACCGGGAACTCTTCCTCGCCTATAGAAACCACGGCAATGCCTTCGCCGTTCTGCAACTTTTTGTGCTCTATTGAAACTTCCCCTGATTCGGTTGCGGTAAGTTTCGGAGCGTCGTTTATGACTATCCCGTTTTCCGTCTCAAAGTCGAGATGTCGGGACAGTATTTCCATCTCAGAACTATACAGACGCTCACCCACTCTGACCTCGTCGTCCTCGGTGGAAGTAACTATCGAAATATCTTCAAGGGTTGTCTCGGCTTCGTAATAAGCTATCTTCCTCAGAGTCTTCTTCTTGATATCCAGCAGTTTGCTCAGCGGACTGGAAATCCCTTTTAAAAACCAAAAATGGATAACGGGGCTCGCGAGCTCAATGTGGCCCATATTCTTCCGTCTGACAGAAGAATCGGTAACCAGCACGCCACATTTTTCGCAGGTAATTCCCTCGTATTTTTTACCCTCGTATTTACCACAGGCACATTTGTAATCCTCTTCTGGTCCGAAAATCTCCTCGGCGTATAACCCACCTTTTTCGGGCTTGTGAGTCCTATAATTTATAGTCTCGGATTCGGTTACCTCACCGTGAGACCATCTTCTGATCTCCTCCGGCGAAGCAAACATCAATTTTACTTCTTCTATGTCGTCACCCGACAACATCCGCAATCACCTCGCTACTACTAATTGATAAACCACGATTTCGACAAGAAACTTTTTAGAAATATATCCTTTTAGAAAGGTCTTTAACGTTAGTTATAGTCACTCGCAAATTTTAAATCGAAGAAGCACAGAATTACCCTTAAATTTATTATCCGGTTGATAAAAGTACAGAAAACCGCTTAACCTCGATCATTTAGGTTTAAAAACCAAGGAAAGTCAGGATAAATTGGCCAAGTCACAGGTTTGGTCCGTTAATAAACCAAGAAAAGAATTCAAAACTTACCTTCAATGTACCTGATTTAAGAACGAATTAAAGTAGTACTGGTAAACGAAAATTACAATCCCCCTCTACCGCGAGACCTTAACAACCGACCTCAACAACCTGCGTATAGAAGCAGCCAATTCCGGGTCATCCCTCTCCTTGACCCGTCCCTTTTTCCTCACTCTTTTCCGGATTTCCCGAGCTATCACCGTTCTCGTTTTTACCGTCGTTACCGCCGTTCCCTTTATAATTCTTATTACCGTAATCGGTTCTGTAAAAACCGCTCCCCTTAAATCTGATTCCAACACTTGAAATTACCCTTTCCGTTTGTTCGTCCCCACAAACCGGGCATTTGGGTTCTTCATCCTTTTTACCATTTTGTTGAAGGATCTTGAAGGTATTATTACAGTTACTACAGCGATATTTATATAAAGGCATAGATCACTCCACCTCTCCATAAAACCTAAATTACCCTATTCGGAAACAGTTAGCTCATATAACTGTAAAATTCAAATTTTCATTACTTTATTTCTTTGGTACCAAATCAAGGTTGGTGCACTAGAATAGATAAGAATAAAATCATTAAGTTAACTTAACGAAACTGCTCACAAATTATAAGGCAGGTTGAACCGATTTCAACTCATTCCAGGAAGTCCTTCCAATTAGCCCCGTCTCTGCTGTGGACTTTTCGATCGCTCTGGTCCGAGGCCAGATCTTCTGATCCACCCTGGAGAAAATTCGTCTCCTTTTCGGGTATCTCTTCGAGAAAACGGGATGGTAGATGGCTAAATCTTTGACCGTACAGAAACCTGCTTTCCGTGTAGCTAAGAAACACTCTATTCTTTGCCCTCGTTAACCCTACGTAGCACAATCGCCTTTCTTCTTCCATTCTCTGTTCTTCGAGCGATCTCTTATGAGGCAGTAATCCATCCTCCATCGCTACCATAAAAACGTAACCAAATTCAAGCCCCTTTGCCGAATGCAACGTTAACAACGATATTTTGTTGGGCTGATTCTCGTAGGAATCTACGTCGGACTCGAGAGCAACGTTCTCCAGGAACTCCTCCAGCCCCACTGTTTCTTCGTCGTCCTCGGTTTCTTTTATTTGACCAATTAATTCGCGGACATTGTTCCTCCTGTCCTCTGCTGACTCAGGATCGTACTCCTTTTCCAGAAAAGAAAAATAACTTACCTCGGAAATTACTCGCTTAACGTAGTTAACGAGATCGAGCTCATCTCTTCGTTCCCTGATATTCCTTATCAATTCTACGAAAGAGTCAAGCCTGGACAACTGACGATTAGATAGATCTGAGGGTTCATTTTTACTCGTCAGAACCTCCCACACGGAAGTATCTCTCCTTCGAGCTGCCCGCCTAACCGCTTCTTCTGTTTTTGACCCTATCCCCCTTCTTGGGGTATTTATTATCCGAAGTAAATGAAGGTCATCGTGAGGATTACAAACTACCCTCAAATAGGCCAAGACGTCCTTTACTTCCTTTCTTTCGTAGAACCTGGTTCCGCGAACAATCTCGTAGGGAATATTACGCTTTACCAGCTTTTTTTCAATTCCCCGCGATAGGGGATTAACTCTATACAGGACGGCAATTTCACCCAGTTCAACCCCCTCATCCCGAAGTTGATTGATCCGGCTAACGACGAATTCCGCTTCGTCCTCTTCGTCAAGTGCCTTGTAAACGAATATTGACTTTCCTTCCCCACGCTCCGGCTCCATCTTCTTTTGTTTCCTCAACTTATTATTTTTTATCACTGCGTTAGCCGCCCTTAATATAGGCTTTTTCGACCGATAATTCCTGGAAAGATGAACCACTTCTGCTTCGGGGTAATCTTCTTCAAACTCCAACAGGTTACTCACGTCCGCTCCTCTCCAGCTAAAAATAGCCTGGTCATCGTCCCCCACAACGCAAATGTTGTTATCGGGGGCCGCAAGCTGACTTGCCAGAACGTATTGGGCGTGATTCGTGTCCTGGTACTCGTCTACGAGCAGATACTTAAACCTTTCTCTCCACCTTCTCACGGGTTCTGTATCCTTCTCGAGCAATAAATTTGGAATCCTTATTAAATCTCCAAAATCCAAACCGTTCCATTCTTCCAGTTTCTCCTGGTACCTTTTATAAACCCTGCTTGCCAGCCTCAATGTATAGTCATCAATTTCACCAGCTTTCTCCGCCCGGAATTCATCAGGTCCGATCAAATCGTTCTTGGCGTTATTTATAAAAGACGCAACCATCCCCGGTTGGTATTCCTCGGTGGAAAAATCCAGCTCGACCATAGTTTCTTTAATGGCATTCTTTTGATCTGACTGATCGAAGATAGTGAAGTACCTGTCATACCCCTTATCCAGTTCTCCAATAAGTTCCCGAAGAAGTTCGGCTCCCAGAGCGTGAAACGTCCCAAGCCAGGGAGATCTACCGGCTAGTTGCTGCGGTAATAGTGTTTTTAGCCTCTCGTTCATCTCGTCAGCCGCTTTGTTCGTAAATGTCAGTCCAAGTATATTGGAAGGCTCTACCCCGTAATGGTCAATTAAATAAGCCACTCTGTGGGTAATTACCCTCGTCTTACCACTACCTGCGCCCGATAGAACCAGCAAAGGGCCCTCGTAATGCGTAACTGCGTTAACCTGTTCAGGATTTAGTTCTTCTAATAATTCTTGAGATCTATTCATTTTGATTCTGTATTTTGAAACTAAAATTTAATGATTGGTGAGAAATTACAGGGAAAGTTCAGTCAACTTGCGACTCTCCAGAGGTA
>JBDGQU010000012.1:0-1657 GCA_042218715.1 Bipolaricaulia bacterium
TCTTTGTAATTGTTGAAAGGATTGAGTTAAAATTAATGGTTAGAAATCACTAATGAGATAGGAGGTAACATGAGCAATATACCTTTTTCGGCTGAAGAAACATTGAAACTTGCCATTAAGATCGAGGAAAACGGCAGAAAATTTCACGAAGGGATGGCGACCGAATCGGAAGACGAGGAATTGGTCGAACTATTCGGGAAGCTGGCAAAACAGGAGAAAAGCCATAAGAAAACCTTTGAGGAAATGCTTGGGGAAACCCTGGAAGAGGGAGAGGACCTCAATTCCTTATTGTACGGGAATCTGGAGGATTCGTACCTCGACGTGCTGGCGGATTCCAAAGTTTTTACCCCGGCAAACGAGAACATTCAGGCGGCAAAACAGACGAGCAATCGAGGCGAGCTACTGGGCATAGCAATATCCCTGGCGAAGGATAAAATCATCTATTATTACGAGCTTTTGGACAAGGCAACTTCCGACAGGGATAGAGATATCATAGAAGACATCATAGAGGAGGAAAAATCTCTCATTAAGCTCCTGGCGAACTCCAGGTGATCTAGGGTTCAGGAAAGATTGAAGGTTGGGTGATTGATCTCATTCCCATCGAACCATAGAACGAAAGGCAACTTTAATCTAATCTATTTTCAAGAGCCTCCATTGCCGGAGCGAGCCCACCATGATGTACTAGTTCGGCCAGATCGTCATAAGAGGTAGATTGATTGTTTATGATAACGATCCGACCGCTCGTTTTCTTGAAATAGGGAACCAGAGAGGCAACCGGATAAACTCCCAGCGAAGTGCCTAAAACAAACAGTAGCTTGGATCCGGCAAGTTTTTCTTTCGCTTCCGTGAAAGCTTCCGGAAGTTGTTCGTTAAACAGGACTACGTCAGGACGGATCAGGGCATCGCAATCTTCGCACCGGGGGACCCCCGTATCTTTAAACCGCTGTAGCAGGCGATCGGTAGGGAGCTCCCGACCGCAACGTTCGCATCGACTTACTTTGAAGTTTCCGTGCAGCTGGAAGACCTGCTGAGACCCTGCCTCAACATGAAGACCATCAATGTTCTGAGTGATCACTCCGCTCAATAGCCCGGATTCCTCCAGTTCCGCGAGTACTTTGTGCGTAATGTTGGGCGATGCATCTCCCAATTTGGAAAATCTGTCCGCCCAAAACTCAAAGAAAGTCTTCGGGTGGTCGTGAAGCGCCCGCCTGGAAGCAACATCCATCGGATCTCGATCTTTCCAGAGTCCGTCGCTTCCTCGGAAATCCGGAATCCCGGAATCAGTACTGACTCCTGCACCAGTTAAGGCATAGGCAGGTTCCGATTCGACAAGCAAATTGTAAATTCTGTCCATCTTGTCTTGAAATTTTTCATTCACTTTTATCAAACCCAAAAAATATAAATTTCACAACCTCTATTATTGTTAGACTCTAGCTTAATTCATACAAGGCTCAAGAAATTAAACTGAAGGCGAACCTTGAGTTTGTCCTCAATCCGTGACGCCAATTTACTGTAAAACCAGCTAAACATAGAGTACAATTAGGTATTGACAGATTCAACTCTGTCAAAATACTTCACCGAACGGGTGATTCAGGTGGCCACCTTCGATATTGGCGTAACTGACGAAATACTACCCACCCAAAGCGGTCTGGCCCTA
>JBDGQU010000120.1:0-22086 GCA_042218715.1 Bipolaricaulia bacterium
ATCGAGAAGGCCAGAGGCTCGTTGAGAGAATTAAAAGATCTATCTCCGGATACGGCAGTCTTAAAAAAAGACGGTGAGGAAAAAGAGGTTCCGGTCGAAGAAGTGAAGGTGGGAGGCAAAATTATAATTAGGCCTGGAAGCAGGATCCCAGTTGATGGAGAGATAATCGAAGGGGAAACTTCTATAAACGAAGCACCAATAACCGGAGAGAGCATCCCTGTGGACAAAGGCATTGGGGAAGAAGTTTATGCGGGAACCATCAACCAACAAGGGTATTTGGAGATAGAAGCGAAAAGCCCGTCTTCGGAAAGTACCATCTCCCGGATCATAGAAATGGTAGAGAGCGCGGAACGGAAAAAGACGAGACACGAGAAGTTCGTGGACAAGTTTTCCTCCTACTATACTCCGGTAGTGGTACTTGTAGCGGTGGCTGTTGCTATTATTCCCCCGATCGTCCTGGCTCAACCATGGGCCAGCTGGTTCGTCCGTGGAATAACTATGCTCGTTCTGGCCTGTCCCTGTGCCTTTGTGATAAGTACTCCCGTATCCGTGGTTTCTGGAATTACGAGCGCTGCCAAAAACGGAGTTCTGATAGAGAGCGGAACCACCCTGGAGGCCATGAGCGAGGTAAAAGTTATGGCTTTCGACAAGACGGGTACTTTAACTAAAGGGGAACTGACCATTACGGACGTTATTCCTCTAAACGGCAAGAGCAAAGACGATGTGATTGAATGCGCCTGTGGTATCGAAGAAAGGAGCGACCATCCCATTGCCGAAGCGATCGTAAACCACGTAGAAGAAGAACACGATATCAGCCACGACCACGGCATAAAGGGTTTTGAGGAAATAAGTGGCAAAGGGGTGAAGGCAAATCTGGGAGGGAAGCAACACTACGCGGGCAAGCCTTCCCTGATGGAAGAACTGGGATTTGATCTCAGCCATGTCCATCATTCCAGCGATAATATGAAGGTAGAGCAGGAGGTCTCAAAGCTTTGTAAGAAAGGTAATTGCCTCAACTTGACCGAGGAAACCATTCCCCGCTTACAGAGCCAAGGAAAAACCGTAATTCTGGTGACCACCGAAGATGAGCTCGAAGGAATTTTGGCGGTGGCCGACGAAATAAGACCATCGGCTAAAAGTACGATCGAAAAGCTGAACTCCGCCGGGGTCAGGACCGTAATGCTGACCGGGGACAACGAAAATACTGCAGGGGCTATCGCGAATAGGATAGGTATCGAAAACTTTCGTGCCGAACTAATGCCAGGTGAGAAGGTGAAGGCTGTTAAGGAGCTTTCCGAAAAATACGGATCAATCGCCATGGTTGGTGACGGTATCAATGACGCCCCGGCTATGGCTGCAGCTGACGTGGGAATTGCCATGGGGGCTGCCGGGACGGATACTGCACTCGAAACAGCAGATGTAGCCTTAATGAAGGACGATCTTACCAAGATTCCATACCTCCACCGGCTTTCTTCCCAGGCAAAACGTGTCATCAGACAGAACATAATCACAAGTCTCGGTATAAAGGCCATATTAGCGGTGGGTGTGCCTTTAGGTTATGTAACAATCGCTTTAGCGGTTCTCCTTGGAGATGCAGGAATGACGGTAGGAGTAACCACAAATGCGATGAGGCTGTCGAGACCGGGCAAGTACAAATAATTCCGTTAAGACTCACTTTTTGATCCCTGACATCCTGGAGAAAGCTGACTTGTTGTCAGCTTTTTAAAGCACACTCCTGGGCTTTACAAATTTTGGGGAAAACCCATCTTACCATCACTCTTGTTGTGGCCCATAAAAAGCACCATTACTTTATCAACCAGAGCTAGTAGAATTTAAAGGAAGGTGATAATTTGACAGAGAAAGATCTAAAAGCTGCTTTGGTCACCGGGGGTACGAAGGGCATAGGTTACGAACTGGCAAAGCTAGCCGCCGATGACGATTACAACCCCGTTCTCGTAAGTAGGAGCGAGGGCGAACTTGCCTCGGTGAAAGCCGAGTTAGAAGATGATTTTGGCGTGAACTGCAAGGTTATACCCGGTGATTTAAGCGAAGAGGAGACGCCGGAAAGGATATACAGGGAACTCAGGGAGTCAAATTACCGGGTAGACTTATTAATCAACAATGCCGGACGGGGACAGATGGGTGAATTCACCACCACGGACTGGAAAACTGATAGAGAGATGATGCACCTTAACATGGACGCGGTTGTGCATCTAACCAAGTTATTCTTACCTGGAATGAAGAAAAGAGGCGCAGGAAAGGTCCTCAATGTATCCTCGCTGGCCGCCTTTCAGCCGGGTCCGTTGATGGCGCTGTACTACGCGACGAAAGCCTTCGTCCAGTCCTTCTCAGAGGCCCTCGCTGAAGAAGTAGCTGATAAGGGGATAACGGTAACCGCACTCTCTCCCGGCCCTGTAGATACGGACTTTCAGGTAACAGGAGAGATGCCTGGTGAAGAAGGAGACTCAAGTCTCTCCTACGAACTGGATCCCGAACGTGTGGCGAGAGACGGTTACAGGGGGCTCATGAACGGAAAACGAATCGTGGTACCTGGTGCCTTCATCTCAATTGCCCCGCAGTTGACTCGCTTCCTGCCAAGGAGTTCCGTAACCAAATTCGTCAAAAAGATGAACGAAATACAGCTTAGCTAGCCTATAAAGATCGTTCCGTCGGACTACCAATCAAAGATTGCCTGCCGTTTCTGGTCCCGTTTAGGTTGCAAATAAGGTCTAAATGGTATTTCATTCTATTGGAGGTGTAAATTTATGAGAGAAGTCGTGGTTAACGCCGACGAAATGAATGACGGAGATATGAGAGAATTCGAGGTCGGCGATCAAAAAGTGCTACTCGTTCGGCTTAACGGAGAATTCTATGCCGTGGGAGGAGAATGCACTCACTTTGGTGCGCCACTGGCAGACGGTACAATGCACAAGGGCAGAGTGCGCTGTCCCTGGCACCATGCTTGTTTTGACGCAGTTAACGGGGATCTTGAAGAGCCACCGGCACTCGACGCTCTCTCCCGGTTTGAGGCCCGGGTCGAGGATGGTGAAGTGATAGTAGAAGTACCGGAAGACGCTACCAGTGAGGTCCAACCCGAACTTGTGGAAAAAGATCTAAGTCAGGACGACAGAACCTTCCTCATAGTTGGGGGAGGTGCTGCTAGTAGCACTGCCGCCGAGACCTTAAGGAAAACCGGCTTTCAGGGAGAGATAAATGTCATCACCCGAGAGGAGAGTTCGCCCTACGATAGAACTCAGCTCAGCAAGTACCAACTGGAAAACAACAAAAGCGGAGTACCTAACCTCCGAACCTCCGACTTCTACGAAAAAGCCGGGATAAGAATCACGAAGGGTAAGGAAGTAGTGAGCCTCGACACGGACGCAAAGAAGGTTTCTCTGGACGATGGCGGGGATGTGAGTTACGACAAAGTTTTACTCTCTCCAGGTGCGGAGCCGAACACACTAGGAGTTACTGGTGAGAACCTTAATAACGTGTTCCCGCTTAGGACTCCGGAAGATCTGAGCCGGATAAATAAGAAAGCAGAAGAGGCGTCCAGTGTCGTTGTAATTGGTTCTAGCTTCATCGGAATGGAAACCGCCGCCAGCCTACGGGGACGCGGCCTCGACGTGACGGTAGTTTCGGTAACTTCGGTGCCGTTCGAGCGGGTGCTTGGCAAACAAATTGGAGAAGTATACCAGAAAACACATTCCGACAACGGGGTCAATTTCGAAATGGGATCCAAGGTGGATTCCTTCAAGGGAGACAGTGAGGTCCGGGAAGTAGAACTTTCCAATGGAGAAGCCCTGCCGGCAGATATGGTTGTGCTCGGAGTTGGGGTAAGTCCGGCGACAGGCTTTCTGGAGGAATCACTTTCCCTGGAGGCCGATGGAGGAATTGATGTTGATAAATATCTTAGAGTTACGGAAGACGTTTATGCTGCTGGCGATGTAGCCAGGTTCCCGGACTGGCGGACAGGTGAAAAGATCAGGGTGGAACACTGGCGTCTAGCTCAGCAGCACGGTATAGTGGCGGCCAGAAATATGGCCGGTGAGCGGATCCCGTATCGCTCTCTCCCGCTATTTTGGACCAATCAGTTCGATATTTACCTCCGTTACGTCGGCTACACTTCTTCCTGGGACGATTTAATCATCACGGGAGACCTGGACCAGAAGAACTTCATAGGTTACTACGTAAAAGACGGCCGGATTGCTGCAGCGGTTGGTGCAAATGTCAACCAGAAGATGGCTGCTCTTGCCGAACTGATGCGTGAGGAAAAACTTCCTACTCCTGGAAAGATCAGGTCGGATGGGTTCGATCCAGTAGAACATTTGCGAGGACTTTGATAACTCAGGTAGGAGTCATGTCGGTAGAAATTCTCCGCGGGAACGGGTCACGGATATTCTTGGGACTCTGTTCCCGCGAAATATTTACCGACTTTTCCGAGTAGGAGGTTCTAGTTTGTCTAAACCGAGATAGCAACTTTCAAATAGACGGTGCGTTTGATCGTGTAACCGTTTTGGATAAAGTTTCGACCCTTCTCTGACAAAGCTTTTTACCGTGTGGTCCTGTTGTTTGGTTAACCCGTCCTCCGGTTTTTTTAATATTTTGCTTTTAATCATCCACAGATTTGGGCCGGACTGCCCTTGACAATACTCAACCTTTATATTATATTATTTCGAATGTAAACCAAAAAGGATTTCAATATGTCCTCTATAAATAAATTACGCAATGAGTTGGTTAAAACCAACCTTATACGAGAATTCGGAAAAACCGGTTCCACCCGCACCTCTGTGTTTAAAGAGGTAAGGGAGGGGTCTTTACCCTCCTATTAATCCTACCTCTAGTGAACTCATTCTATAATTTCCAAAATTAAATTTTGCAACGCTTCAATCTCAGATTACAGGATCTACAAATAAGCGTTCGTATGTACTTTTACATTGTTAAGTCATTTAAGTCAAAAGGTGATAAATTATGTCTCTGTCTAATTCTAACTCGAGTTCGGCTACAGATACTCAGTTACGGAGTGATAACTACTCGTCACTTAGCGGATTATGCGTGGATTGTCTTGACGGTTGTCCTGGTATGTGTGAGGTTGGAAAGTCTGCCTATAGATCGACGGAAAACATCTATCCTCAACCTTTTGGGGACATTACGGTGGGGGCAGAAAAGGATTATCCGGTAGATTTTTCTCATTTTAACATTCTCGGAACGACTGTTGGGGCCAAGGGGGAACAGGAAGAAAGTGATAAAGCCATTTTCCCAACTGTTGATTTGGAGACGAGACTGGGTAGGGACGGCAACTTGAAGCTTAAATACCCCTGGTTGATCGGTGCTTTGGGCTCTACTGAAGTTGCAAAGAAGAACTGGGAGGGTTTGGCCATTGGAGCGGCAATTAGTGGTGTACCGATAACTATTGGGGAAAACGTCTGCGCGATGGACCCTGAATCCGATATCGAAGGCGGACAAATAGTAAAGTCCCCGGATATGGAGAGGAGGATAAAGCTTTACAGAGACTGGCAGAGGGGAGATTACGGGGGAATAATTGTCCAGGCAAACGTGGAGGATAGCCGACTGGGAGTTCACAAGTATGTCCTTGAAGAGCTAGAAGTCGAGGGAGCGGAAATCAAGTGGGGCCAGGGGGCGAAAGATATAGGTGGAGAAGTCAAGCTGGATTCCCTATCCAGAGCGAAAACCCTTAAACGCCGAGGCTATATAGTCCTGCCGGATCCCGAGAACCCAACTGTCCAGAAAGCTTTCAAAAATGGCGATTTTAAAGAATTTGAGAGGCATTCTAGGGTCGGAATGGTTTCCAAAGATTCCTTTTTGGAGAAGGTGGATAAATTACGGAGCAGGGGAGCCGATTACGTCTCGTTGAAGACAGGAGCCTACAGGCCGAGCGATTTAGCAAGAGCCGTACGCTACGCTTCGGAAGGAAAGATAGACCTGCTTACAGTCGATGGGGCCGGCGGCGGTACAGGGATGAGTCCTTGGTTGATGATGAACGAGTGGGGAATACCGACCGTGTATCTTGAAGCCCTGCTATATAAGTATTTAAAGGAGCTTGATGAGCTTGGTGAGTACGTTCCCCCAGTTGCCATGGCTGGTGGTTTTGCGCTTGAAGACCACATATTCAAAGGATTAGCCCTCGCTAGCCCATATGTAAAGGCAATTTCTCAGGCTCGGGCTCCTATTACCGCAGCACACGTGGGTAAAAACGTGGGTAATATGGTGGAAAGCGGTCAGGGTAATGTAGTAAAAGAATATGGAGATGAGATAGAGCAGGTATTTGTAGAAGCCGCGAATCTGCAGGAGAAGTACAATTCCCGCTATCCGAACCTGCCTCCGACGGCTATGGGGGTCTACTCGTATTACCAACGGCTGGAGCAGGGGTTGCAACAATTCATGGCTGGAGCGAGAAAGTTCTCATTGGAACATATCTCTCGAGATGATTTGGTAGCGCTAACCCGTGAGGCCTCGGAAGCAACAGGGATTGACTACGTGACTGATTCCGACGAGGAGCTGGCTATGGAGATAATTAGGGGTCACGAGGAGTAAAACTCACCTGCTCCTGGAAAGTTTGAGGTCAAGCTAAGGATGCTCTCCGGCACGGTAATTGTTGCCGGTTAATTGTATGTTTTTGTATTAGGGGAGGGCTCGGATAACCTCTTGTTTCCTGGGTAAAGCCCAGTTTGAAGATTCCGGTCCCCCCTTCTTTATTTTGTTCTCCTGCCGTACTCCTTAGCCAACTCGTTATTGCCAAATACTTAACGCATTTGTCCGACTCTGGTTTCCTGTTGAGCGCTGTGAAATATAGACTCCTTCCTCCTGTGTTCCGTCTTTATAAAGCCGGAGTTGTGGTAAACGGGTAAGTATTAAATTTGGCAAAGTTCCGAGTTCCGGTATCTTACTTCTACAGAGTTCAGGTTAATTAACTGCGTCGACGGGTATTATCAGTAAGAGCTGGCTATTACTCTACTCTTCTACTATCAGAGTTCCCTCCATACCTCTGCTGCGATGGCCGGGGATTGCACACCAGAACGGAAATTTCCCTACTTTGTCGACCGTAAAGGTTATGCTTGTAGTTTTCCCATTTCCACTAATTGTAGTAGACATGACGTCAAACTCACCTATTTTTAAGTTGTGGGAATATGACCCGGTATTTTTGAACTCTAAGGTTACTTTCTGACCTTTCTGAACTGTTATAGTCTCGGGTTCAAAATACCATTCCCCACCTTCGATCGCAATCGTTACCTCTTCGTTCATTTCATCTTCTTTAACCGTCGGAGAAGTCCCCTCGGTTGAAGGTGAAGAGGAGGTTAATTTATAAACCTTTCCCGTATTGCCTGAAGGGCCTGCGTTTTCAGTAGTTAGGGCGTAGATCTCTCCTTCCCCGTCTCTACCAAAAGCCAGCAAATATTGATTTAAGTGGCCGTTATCGGTATTGGCAATCCTCAACTCTCGAATTGACCAGAGTTCTCCTGCCTGTTTGGGGGGAGAAGCAACCATGACTGTTCCATTGGCTTCACCAAAACTGGTGCTCCAATCGCCAAATAAGTATTTGCCTTGCAGCCCGGCAATGTCTTCTCCACGGTAGATAAAACCTCCGACGATCGAAACTCCGACCTTCCTGGTGTTAGTCTCTGTACCTGGGTGAGCGTACTCGAGTATAGGGTCCTCGAGCGGTCGCCCCTGTGGCCCGGTATTGGAACACTCTTTAGGCGGATTAGTTGGGTCTTTGGGGTTAAAGCAGTGAATACCTTCTTTTATATTCCACCCGTAGTTGCCACCTTTCCGGACTATGTCAACTTCCTCATATAGATTTTGGCCTACGTCAGCCACGAACAGTCTGTGGTCGCCTCTGGAATCAAAAGAGAATCTCCAGGGATTTCTAAAGCCATAGGCAAAGATCTCGTCTCGACCCTCCGTTCCAACAAACGGATTGTCGGAGGGTACCCCGTAAGGATCATCTTTATCCACATCTATTCGCAAAATGCTTCCCTTTAACGTAGTAATATCCTGGCCATTGCCCAGCGGGGGATGTCCCGGTCCTACGTCATTTGCGGCTCCACCATCTCCCAATCCTATATAGAGAAATCCCTCGGGTCCAAATGAAATCTGTCCTCCGTTGTGGTTAAGCTGAGGTTGATTGACCTGTAAGAGGACTTTTTCGGAATTGGGATCAGCCTTGTTGGGGTTTTTGTCGGAGACTGTAAACTCCGAGATTTGGCTAATGTGATTGCTGGGCCCGGAAGTTTCCCCGGGAGAGGGTGCGCTATAATAAACGAAGAACCTACCGTTCTCCTCGTAATTGGGGTGGAAGGCCATCCCTAACAGACCACGCTCGTCGTAACCCTTGTCGAGGTTCACTATCTTTTCCTGGAGGTCCAAAAAAGGTTCTTTAACTACCTTGCCTCGCGGGTTAATAACTTTAATCACACCAATTTGATCAACTACGAACAGTCTGTCTGAACCGTCATTAGGTGAGGCAAGTCCTACGGGCGAGGTAAATCCTTTTGCTACCAGGTTTAGTTTAACTGTTGCCGTCTCTTGTTGTGCATAAGTCACTGAAGAACCTACGAGAAGTGCCAAAAACATTACCCCGAGAATAACTAATGTGGCTGAGGCGTTATTCTTATCGTGCAATTTAATCCCTCCCTTCCATGGAACTTATCGACCATTCACGATCTGATTTCCTAACAATTTTTGTTTTAGTAAAATTCGTGAACTCGTTAACCAATTTCTCGATGTCATTCTTTTTAAAAAATTTGGTTTGAAAATTAATCTTAATTAATAATCGTTATTAATACCATTATAGTTTACAGGATCCAAATAACAAGGTACTCAGATATTAATGAATACCTTTTGTACCTTGGGGGGAAATTTGAATTAATATAGAGGATCGCACGGCTAAAGGTAAAGTTGTGGTGGTATGAGACCTACCCAGGCTTGAAAAAGACCTCGAACGTTAACAAAATTAACGGTTATAGGAGTTTTCCGAGGGGGAATTATGAAAAACCAGGTTCCGGTTAACCTATTCGAGATCAGCAAGGAGTTCGAAAATACGCTTGCCGTAGATTCGGCCGATTTTTCAATTAACAGAGGGGAGTTCTTTGGGCTCCTGGGACCTAATGGAGCTGGGAAAACGACCCTAATAAAAATGCTGATCGGTCTAGCCAATCCCACGGAAGGTACTGCGGAGGTCTTTGGATACGACGTAAATGAAGACTATAGGCAAGTTCACAGTTACATAGGGTTCGCTCCGGCGGAAGCAAACCTGGACAGGGAATTCAATATATTTGACAACCTGAGATTTCACGCGGGATACAATGGTATTTCCCCTACCGAACAATCGGATCGGGCTGAACGGCAGCTAAAAAAGTTCGATCTCTGGAAGAAACGGAGCGATAAACCCTACGAGCTCTCGACGGGGATGCGCAAGAAGCTCCTATTTGCCAGGGCGATGATAATTGAACCCAAGATAGTGATTCTTGACGAGCCGACGGCTGGCCTGGATCTTGAGACCAAGGATGCTGTCCAAACGAACATAAAGAAGATAACGGAAGAAGGAATAACCATTCTGTTCACGACCCATCAAATAGACGAAGCAGAGCACCTCTGTGACAGGGTTGCAATAATGAACGAGGGGAGGGTAATTGAAATAGGACCGCCGAAAGAACTCTTGAAGAGCGGTCAGGGTGACCTGGTTAGGATAACGTTAGCGGAGGAAGTTGGGTCCCTGCCGAACTCCCTTACTCGCGACGGATACCGGGCCAGTCTGGACCGTGAAAAACGGGAAGTAAAGGCGACAGTCGCAGACGGAGCTGAAGCCGCAGCCAAGATAATGAAGATACTCCACAGTGCAGGAGTAGCTACGAAGGCGGTACACGTGGAAAAGGCCAGTTTGGAAGACCTATTCCTCCAGTTAACCTCAAAGGATAAAGACACTGGCAAACGACCGGATCGGTCGGGGAGGAATTAAATATGTTTTTGACTCTACTCAAACGGGAGGTATTTCGGTACGTCAAGAATCCTTCAGTTACCATAGGAACCCCTATACTGAGTCAGGTCCTTTACATTATTGTTTTCGGGCTAGTTCTTGGCCCCCGCATCGGATCGGTGGCAAATCACTCCTACATTTCGTTCATGCTTCCCGGACTAGTTATGATGGCCCTGATTACCAATTCCTTTATGAATCCTGGCTGGAGTCTCTATATGGCCAGGCATTTTGACTGGATAGATCCCATTTTGTCCAGCCCAATGAGTTCAACCCAGATAGTCTCGGCTTACATAATTGCGGGTGTCCTCAGGGGGCTGCTGGTAGGGGCTTTTCTTATAATTGTGGCTTTGATTATACCCAACGTAGTAGCTGTGACCCACCTGCCATTCGTCCTCATCTACCTCTTCGTGGTGGCCTTTTTAGGCTCAAGCCTGGGTACAATTGTCGGTCTGTGGGCTGACAAATTCGATCATATAGTCCTTGCCCAAACTTTCGCCCTTTTTCCACTTGTATTTCTCGGAGGCGTATTTTACTCGCTGGAGATGATAGAAGATATCTACCTGTTGAGCACGTTGGTTAAATTTAACCCGGTGACTCACATGATAAACGGGCTTCGGTACGGGATGATTGGAGTCTCTGAGCTGAATCTCCCGATCGGACTCACGGGACTAGTAGGGCTAGCTACCACTCTATTTCTTATTAGTGTATGGTTATTCAGACGGGGCTATAATCTTCGGATATAGGCTCTAGAACTTTGCTCGTCTCGGAAATTTGGGTCAAGTATTCGAATTTTTTACTAGAAAACTGTAACCTGGTTTTAGACTACTAATTTGCGGGATGACACTTAGAACTTTAGTGGGGCTCGATTTTAATGGATCTAGAAGAGCTGGGAAGAAGATTACGGTCAGTTAGAAACTCAAGAGGGTTGACTCTAGATGAGCTATCTTCCCGGCTGGACGTGTCACCTTCTTATCTGTCGGAAGTCGAGAGGGGTAACAAAATCCCTTCCTTAAAAGTTTTATGTAATCTTTCGAGCTATCTGGGTGTACCGAAGAACGTACTTCGTGAAGCTCTGGAGGGATCCGAGACCGAACTTGAATCCTTTGGAGAAATGTTGGCGAATAGAAGAGACGATCTGGGTTTAACTAAAAAAGACCTTTCTCGGGTCATGGGTTGGCCGGTTACCTGTCTGGAGGCCGTTGAGTCAGGTAGTTCAACCGTTCCTGAGGAGTTTCTCGAAGACCTGGCCGAAGCCCTCGAGTTGCCCAGGGACTTTTTTGAGTACGCGGCTTCCGAGACGATCGGAGGGAAGCTAAAGTTTTTTCGACAAATAAAGGACTTTACTCAATCGGAGCTTTCTGAAGAATCCGGCGTTTCACCCTCGCTTGTCAGCAAGATTGAGCGAGGAGAAGTCCAGCCTTCACTCCCCACACTGGCAAAGATTTCGGAGGCACTCGGAATTTCTCCGTGTTGTTTTGTTTTCCAGCTGCAAAACCAGGGATCTTCCAGGGAAGAAGAGTTTGAGCGGCAAAGTGGGGATAAGCCGCCTTCTAAGAAGTCAAGACTTGACGAAATAATTGCCGCTTTGTCGGGATTAACCGAGGAAGAGCTTGACGAACTACAAGATTATCTAGCTGAACTAAGACGATAACCCTCTACAGCTGGGCTTAACTCCCACCTTTCATTTTAACCAGGAACTTTTCAGTTCTCCTAGTCGTTTGTCGTGCTTCCTTGCACCAGTTTGATAATATAGGTGTAAATTATGTATTATATGTTAATAAATTGATAACCAAAATATAATGGAGGGAATGATACGTGAAAAAAGATTGGAAGGGGGAGCTTGAAGAGTTATTCGGAAAGAGGGTTAAATTTGACGAGATAGAGAGGAGGCTGTATTCTCGTGATTCTGCCTCCTTGCCTCAACTGATAGAGCGATTCGTGGACAACATTCCGGAAGCAGTGGTCCAGCCCGTCGAGGCTTCCGAATTACAGGCTCTCTGTGAAATTAGTCGACGTAACTCTATCCCCGTAGTCCCGAGGGGCGGAGGAACTAGTGGTTACGGAGGGTCGATCCCGGCGGAGAGCGGGATAGTGGTAGATTTCACTCGAATGAGTGAAGTACTGCAAGTAAATGAGGAAGGAAATACTGCCGTAGTCCAGCCCGGGGTTATTTGGAAAAACCTGGCCACTGAGCTGGAAAAGCAAGGTCTCTATCCGAAGATCATGCCCAGCAGTGCTCGGGGTGCGACAGTGGCTGGCTGGGTTGCGGAGGGTGGGGCCGGTTTGGGAAGTTATCAGAACGGCTACGTGAGGAACGCGGTAAAGGAAGTAGAACTGGTAAAACCGAGCGGGGATGTCGTAAAACTCGGTTCCGACGAGCTCGATTTGGTCTCGGGGGCGGAAGGGATTACCGGTTTTATTACTGAGGTTACCCTGGAAGTAGATGAAGGTAGAGAACTAGTTCCAAAGATGGTTTCGTTTGATTCCGTGGGGACCCTATCCCGGTTTCTTGATGGAGTTAGGTCGGAAGATCTACCTATCTGGCATATGGGGATATCAAACTCAAACTACATTGCTAACCAGTTAAAGGCAAAAGGGAATGGCGGAACACCCGGCGGGAACTACTTTACACTTATGGCATATCCGTCTCGGAACAAACCAGAAGTTCAACCCAGAGTAGATGCTCTGGTTGAGGAGACAGGAGGAAAACTCCTCTCTGATGACTTTGCTGAGGAGGAGTGGGAGGATCGATACTATCCCCTGAGAATGAAAAAACTGGGTCCATCGCTGGTACCGAGCGAGGGCGTTATTCCGGTCGAATCGATGACGTCTGTTGTGGAGGAACTGGAGGGTAAGTATCCGGACCTGGCACTCGAAGGACACTTCGCGGGTAGTAACGAGCTTACTTTGTTGACTTTTATGTTAACCGACGAACGAACCCCTGCCTATACGTTTGACTTCAGCAAGTCCCTCAATGTGCTTAAGACAATTACGAGCCACGACGGAAAGCCTTACTCTACTGGTTTATATCTGACGGAAAAAGCGGACCAGCTTCTGGGTGAACGAAGAGTTGGGACTCTTAGGGAATATAAGCAGAAAAACGATCCGAATGAACTATTCAATCCTGGAAAACTGATTCCGAGTAAAACCGGCCTGCTGAATCTGGGTATGAAGATAGCGGAAAATACAGAACCCGCCGTCGAAGCGGTAGGAAGATTGTTCAGTGATCGACCCTCAGAAGGAAAAGAACTCCCCTCGGAACTTAATTACAATGCCTTTTCCTGCGTAAACTGTGGTTACTGTCGAGACGTCTGTAGCCTATACGACGGACGAGGCTGGGAGAGTTCCTCTCCCCGGGGTAAGTTCAACTTCCTCAAGGACTATATGAGAGGAAAAGTTGAGATGGATCAGGATATGGTCGATACGTTCTTACTCTGTACTACCTGTAAGAGGTGTGACGACGTCTGCCAGGCAGATATTCCGATTCAGGAGGAGTGGGACGAGATTCGTGGTTACCTTGTGGACGAGGAAGGGTACCAAACCTTCCCTGCGTTCGAAATGATGAAGGGGAGCTACGGCGCCGAAAAGAATATCTGGGCGGAGAAATCCAGTGAAAGAGACTCCTGGTTGCCGGACGAGGTTTCCCCACTTGAGGAAGGTGAAGTGGGCTACTGGGCCGGCTGTACCGCTTCGTTCCTGGAAACCGATATTGCCCGTAACGGGGTTCGAATACTTGACGACGGGGGCGTGGAATTTTCCTATTTGGGTCAGGACGAGGGTTGCTGCGGTATTCCGTTCCTAACTTCGGGAAAGTGGGACGAGTGGGAAAAAGCTCTCCGGTATAACGTTAGCCAGATAAAAGACAGAGGGATAGAAGAGCTTATCACCTCCTGCCCGGGTTGTTACATTGCCCTGGACCACTATTACGGTGAATGGGCCGAAAAACTTGGAATTAACTGGGACGTGAATGTAAATCATATAACGGAAGTAACCAGTGAACTTGTCAAAGACGGTAAATTAGAGTTTTCCGAGGAACAGGGTCTCGACGTGACCTGGCACGATCCCTGTCACATAGGTCGTCATGCTGGTATTTACGAACCGCCTCGGGAAGTGCTCGAAGCCCTGCCGGGCGTAAATCTGACCGAGATGGAGCACAACCGGGAGGACGGTCTTTGTTGTGGTAGCGTGCTCACTCGAGTCGGAGAACCGGAGACCTCCGACGAGATAGCTGCTTCCAGGCTGGAGGAAGCAAATGCTACCGGAGCCGAGGAGCTAATTACTACCTGTCCCTGCTGCGAGTTCCAGCTCAGAGTCGGTGGGTTGAGCATGGATTCCCCGATGCCAGTAAAGGACTTCAGCACTCTCGTCGCTCGGGCTATGGGCTACGAAACGGAGGATCCGACGGAAGACGTTTACAAAGGCTGGTACGCGTTTGAAGCGATGATCTACCAGATGTCTCTGCCCGGTATGGTCGAGATGATGGAAGATTTGCTTCCCGAAATGATGGAAGAAATGCCACCCTATATGAAGAAAGGTATGGATCAAATGAGCCATCTACCCGGCGGGACGAAAGAGCCAATGTTTTTCATTATGGAGAAGTCCATGCCCTACATGATGCCACGAATGATGGACGAGATAATGCCGAAAATGATCCCTCAGATCACGGATTACCTCGAAAACCATGTACCGGAGATGTCGGACTCGATGAAGGAATTGATGCCCGAACTGCTTCCTGAAGTGATGGAAGCAATCATGCCGGCTATGCTTCCCGACGTTCTGGACCAGGTCAAACCGGAGATGATGGAAGAGATCAGGTCAAGGGTTTCGAGCTAATAAGCAACGGGGGTGGAAGATAAATACCAGAGATTTTCCCTTAATTCAAATGAACAACGGGAAAATCTCTTTGATTTAGGACTAAGGTTCTTTAACTGGAGGACCTAGTTCAAGGGGTAGGACCCGAATTCTCTTACAGCATCGACCATTGCAATAACGTTCTCGGCAGGTACTTCCTCCATTATGGTATGTACGGCGGACACCAAGTATCCGCCGCCGGGCCCCAGGATTTTCATAACTTTCTTTGTCTCCGCCTTGACCTCTTCCGGGGTGCCGTTGGGTAAGAGGTCCTTGGTGTCTATCGCTCCGCAAAAGACCATTTCGTCCCCAAATTGGCTTTTCAATTTAGTTAGCTCCGACATTCGGCCGGCCGAAGTCTGAACGGGGTTGAGGATATCGACGCCTATTTCGATCAGGTCATCTATTAGCGGAAATACGTCTCCGTCCGTGTGAAAGAAAATCTTTGCGTCCGTCTTTTCCTTGATAAAGGCGATGTACTCGGCGTGGATTGGTTTTAGGACTTCTCGATAGGTATCGGGTGACATAAGTAGGCTCTCCTGAGTCCCCAAATCGTCGCCAATACAGATTATGTCGGCGCTCCCTTCTAGTTCGCCCAAAAATGAGTCCATAAGAGTTTTGCACTTTTCAGTTATTTTGTGGAGTAAAGTTTCGGCGAATTCGGGATTTCTGACAAGATTCTGGAGAAACACGTCCATTCCCTGCATGGCGAAAGCCCGTTCCAGCGGGAATAATAGCCAGGGAGTAGCCATTATTCCGTACTCGTTTTCTTCTGCCAATTTTGCTGCTCGGTTCTCTACGTGAGCCACCCGAGTCGGATCGGTCATGTCCGGCCAGCCCTCGTACTCTTGGAGGTCTTTGACCGCATCCGCGTCTTTAAGCGGATGAACGCCGGGGTACCATTCTCCTGATTCCGTCTGGACCTGGCCGCTCCCCCATGAGTTTATATAGGGAGAGCCCGGTTCGCGCTCCCTATTTCTTTTGAGAATTTCGGCGGGCTCTAGATCGCGAACTCCTCGAACGTCGGAGCCCAGCCTTTGTAATGTTTCCTCGTCCAGTTTCGCTGTCCCCAGTTCGGGCCACTGGTAGAGATATTCGTCAGGAGCCTCGATACCTTCGAGTCGTTTTAATTCCCTATACGTGTCCATTTTGATTCCCGTCGTATTATTCGCACCGATAACGATAGGTACCCGATCCGGTTCCTCGTGATTTATTGCCGCTTTGACCCTTTCTCTCGAAGTCATAGACATATTGATCACAGGTTCCTCAGTTTATTGGGTTAACTCTTCTTCGAGCTGGTCTATCTGCTCACAGTATTTCTCGGCGTCGAATTTCCGCTCGAGCCCGTTTGCGTTCATGTACCTGACTTTTCCGAAGACTTCTCGCTCCTTCCAGCCCTGGTCGTGTTTACCGTAACACCAGGCGACGCCGGTGAACCCGTTGGGATCACGTCCGTCGAGTTCGTACTTGTTATTCAGGTAAAGAGTTATTTCGTAGCCCGTTTCTGGGTCCGGAGTCCATTCAAGGATCTTCTTCCCCCAGTACATCCTCATGTAACCGTGCATCTTCCCCGTGAGGTTCATTTCCTTCTGGGCGGCGTTCCAATAAGGGTCGTGCGTTTCGGCTCTCTCGAACTCTTCTCTGGAGTATACGAAATTTCTGGGGTCGTCACGGTGGTCCATCAGCGTCTCAAGTGCCCAGTCGGGTAAAATGGAGGAGAAATCGTCGTAGTTTTCGTTGTAATAGACGAAGTTCATGCTTAGCTCTCGCCGGACCACGAGCTGCTCCAGGTAATCGTCGATCCCCGGACTGTCCGACTCGGATATTTTGTCGACTATATGGATCGGAGATATCTGGCCGAAATGAAGGTAGGGACTCATTTCCGATAGGACGTCTTCGGTTGGATCGTTACTCTTGTCGGCGTAGTTATCCAGCTTATTTTTAATGAAGTCTTCCAGCAGTTCTTTGGCGCTGGTAGTACCGCCTCTGTAAGTCCTTACTGGTTTAACGGTTCGATTTATATTAAGCTCCCCTAAGACCTCGTTCGGATCGACTCCGTCAAACTGTAGGTCCATGTCCAACGAAGATTTGTCGGGATCGAAGTTCTCGGCGGGCCCGGAAAAGTCGTCCAGGCGGTCGTTGATCTTTGGCCTAATGGTGCGGGCGGCGTACTCTTCTTTATCACTAGCCGTTTCGACCGGGACCACCACGTCTCCTTCGACCTGAATTAGCGGCACTCTAATTCCGGTGGCTACTGACTTTCTCCAGTTTCGCTGAATTCTCAAGTAACCCCTGTCGACTACCATCACGGCCGCTTCTTCCGCCAGTTCCATGATCCCCTCGGATGGACTCTGGTGGCCTATGAGAGTTTTTATTCCTCTATCCGCAAGACTTTCTTTGGTCTCTTTTAGACCTTCGATCATAAAGTGGTAGTGGCGGAGGTTTCCTCCTGGAAAGTCGTCGGTAACCCCAAAGTAAACAATTACCGGGAGGTTAAGCTCATTTGCTTTGCTTATGGCAAGCTGAAGAGCCTGGTTTTCTTCTGCCCGCTGGGATGCCTGCATCCAGTAGAGAATGTATTCTCCGGACACTTCGTCCTCTTCATTTAGCTTTTTTATCCTCTCTGGTTCTAGCATAATCTCCTCTACCGGGAGTTGTCGTACTTACCTATTAAATTGTCGAGCCTTTCGATATCTAGCTTTCCCAGTTCCCTTGGGAGCCCGTCTATTATTTCGGAGTAAGTTTCCGTTCCTTCGGTTATTGCGTGAGAGAGCATCTGGGTTGCCGACGCCCCCGCAGCTATAAACTGAAGAAGATCCCTTGTGGAAGCTATACCTCCTACTCCGATAACCGGGACTTCTACGGCTTTGTAGATCTCATTGACTGCCTGAAGTGCCAGGGGTTTTATCGGGGGCCCCGAGAGCCAGCCGTAACCGTCATCGCTACCTAACGGGGAAGTTAAGTCGTCCAGATCTATTTCCAGTCCCGGTCCAACGGAATTTATCGCGACAATTCCCGAAGCGCCTCCCTCGACCGCTGCCCCGGCGAATTCTCCGAGATCCGGTACGTGGGGCGAGAGCTTCACGAATATCGGTTTGTCCGTAAGTTCGGAAGCGGCCGCCGCGATATCGTGTATGGGTTCCGGGTCTCTGCCCAGGTAGTGGGAAGAGAGCTCGAAAGCGGATGCGAACTCCTCTATTTTTGGCAGTAGATCTTGTATTTGGTCGGGATTGTAGCCTAGACTGATAATTTTCGGTATCTCGACTTTTTGATCGATTGTCGGAAAGTAGTCCTCGATCCACCTCTCTGGGGGGTCCTCGGACCACTTTTCACAGTTTAACACTCCGCCGTTTAATTTTGCGATTGCCGGTTTCTGAACTTTAGCGGGCTCGGTAGAGATCGTTTTTGTCACTATTGCACCTGTGTCCTGATTAGCAACTCTTTCTATCAACTTTGGCTTTCCGGTAAGCGGACCGGCGGCAGGCATCAGCGGATTTTCAAGCTTCAATCCCGCAATCTCTGTTGTTATATCCATTTATACCTCCTTTAGGTCAAGAAATAACGGTCTAACAAATATCCGCCGTTTCCACCAAAATTAGCCGATAGTGCCCCAGGGCACCCCCTGGGGGTGAATCGGCTGTTTTGAGTGCTGGGTCAATTTTCGTTTTTCAAATCCAAGGTTATCTTTACAATTGTATTTTTTTATATGCCCCGCCCTGTGGGCGGGGTTCTTGACTGCCGAACTAATCTCCTTTTAGACTTTTCCAGAGCCTTTTGGAAACCTTCCTTGCGGTTCGATAGGCTTCTGGTTCGTCCAGACCTACAACCTCTGAATTCCTCAACACCGGGGTGCCGTCGACGAAGACCGTTTCCACTTCGTAATTGTTTCCCGCCATCCCGAAGAAAATGTGTCCCAGAAAGTTATCTTCCGTTATCGGTGTCGGGCTGGGGTAGTCCAAGACGACAATATCGGCCTTATAACCCGGACTCAGCTTTCCAACTTTTATTCCAAAGGCGGATTCTGCTAAGTTGTAGTTCTCTTCAAATAACATTTTTCCAATATCTTCTAGCCCCATTACACTTGGAGAACCGTGATAAATTTTTTGAAGAAGAAGTGTAGCTCGAAATTCATCTATCATGGAGAATCCTAATCCGTCATTTCCTATCCCCACGGAGATATCTCTGTTCAGTAGCCCCTTTATATCGGCAACTCCCGCTCCGTTATTCATGTTTGAGCGGGGATTGTGGACCAGGAAAGGACCTCGGTCCTCTAGAAGCTTTTTCTCCGGTTCGGCGAGGTGAATACCGTGTGCGAGAAGTGCTTTCTCGTCTAACAACCCGTAATTGTCAAGCCTGTCGACGACTCTGGTTCCGGATCGATCCAGTGAGTCGTCTTGGTCTTCTCGTCCCTCGGCGAGGTGGATGTGGATTCCGGTATCGAGGTCTTCCAGGAAACTAGCTACTTTCTTTAAAGTGTTGGAGGAGAGAGTAAAGGAGGCGTGGAGACCGAACTTTCCTGACGTTAGGTCGTCGTCCCGGTTTGAGACTGTGCTTAGCCAATCCAGGTTTTCCTTTATTCCCTGCTCAGTCGACTGCTCGCCATTTCTATCGGTAACCTCGTAGCAGAGCGAGCTCCTGAGACCGATTTTTTCTACTACTTCCTCTTCGATCAGCTGGAGGCTTCCTTCCGTGTGGTTCGGACTAGAATGGTGATCAAAAACAGTAGTAACGCCGTTTTTGAGTAGTTCTATTGCTCCGACCCGAGCACTTGCTGCGATCGTATCTTGCGTTAACCTTCTATCTAATTTCCACCAGAGGCCGGTGAGTACCTCCGATAGGTTTTCGGGCGAGTAGCCTGGGAGGGTTAATCCTCTAGCAAGGGTACTGTATAGATGAGTATGAGCATTTACTAAACCGGGAATTATCAATTTGTTTGAACAATCGAGAGTTTCTTTCCGATCCTCTGAAGGGATATCTACTTCCTCTGGCCTTCCTATCTCGACAATATTTCCGTCGTCTACAAGAATTCTTCCGTTTTCTATTAGTTCACCGTCGTTCGTCCATATGTTGCCGCCGTCCAGCAAATAACTCATTTAGCCTCCATTCTTACTCCAGGGCCATCCAAGGCCCGAAATTGATACCCTTATGAAGCTTGACCACCATAATAACGATAGCCCAGGTAGGAAGTCAAGTAGGCGATTTCGGGTAGTTGAACTCGACCATATACGTACTAAGGTTAGCTGATAAAGATAATGAATTGAAGGAAGACTTTGTTGTTGCTAAACTATTTATTGAGGTGATTCGGGTGGATTCATCGGATACTATTCAAAACAACTTAAAAAATATTTCATTAGATACATTATTACTGGTTCTTTGGTTTGGAACTCTATGGGGAGCGGTGGAAGCGTTGATAGGTGGTTTGTTGCACTTCTTCCTGCCTCCGACGGTTCCGGGAAAGGTAATGATAGTGATCGCTACCGGAATTATGGCCTGGTCGTTGCGAAAGACGGGGAAAGTTTGGATGCCTCTGGCGATATCACTGGTCGCCGCCCCGCTGAAGCTTTTCTCGGGAGTCGTATTTAGCCTCCCCCTGAATGCCCCGGCGATCCTTAATCCGGTATTTGGTATACTTTCCCAGGGACTGGGTTTCACTCTGGCGACTCTGGCAATCTATAAGTTACCGATCCGCAGATCGATTAAGTATCTTGCCATAGGAGCCGGAGCGGGAGCCGTTTACTCGTTCGTGTTTATCGGGCTGGTTGCGGGACCGGGAATGGCCCTTTACCTTCCGATGGAGGCAATAAAAGAGCTGGGAACTAAATTTCCCTACTGGGCGCAGTCCGTATCTGGTCTGATGAGCTTTGCCAGCACGTCTTTGCCCTACTCGGCGATCGTGGCCGGATTGGGTGGCCTAATAGCAGGAGTTTTCCCGCTTAACCTTTATCCCAGGATTAACCCGAAATTACTGCTTTCGGGTTCCGTGTTATGGTTAACGATCTTCTTCGCCTCGTCCTTGACCATCTAGACACGAAAACTTCCTGTCCGATAATTGTCAGTGGTTCAGTAGGATCGGGAAAGTCAGAAACCAGCCGGGTAGTGGCGGAATGTCTAGAGAGTGAAGGTTACGAACCGGGAGGGGTATTGTCTCCGAGACTGGTGGATTCAGGGGAAACGGTAGGTTATGACGTCGTGGATCTGGCGACCGGAACTCGGAGGAGCTTCGTCCGGTCTAGCCCTCCGGGTAAAAGAGTAGGGCGGTTTTTTATCAAGCCCAGGGCGGTCGAGTTCTCCAACGAGGCAATATCCGAAGCCATAGGAAAACGAAACCCCGTATTCGTGGACGAGGTAGGCAGACTCGAGCTAAAAAACGACGGTCTGGCTCCTTCGATCAGGAAACTACTCACTTCCGAAACTCAGGCGATATTACTCGTAAGGAGTGAATTTCTTCCCGGCGTTCGTAGCTACTTTGAGATACGGGAATACGACGAAGTCAGGATAGAAAATGACGAGTTAAATTGAAGTTAAACTGGACTTGGAATTGGTCCGACTTTACTTGTAAGTTTAGATGCCGAAATCTAAAATAATTACAAAACTTTGTGAAAGAAATAATTAATGTTAAAAATTAGGCCCAAATAAGTTGAGGAGGAGTAATTGATGTCAAATTCATTTAAGGAATCAATCCAGGGTGGCGATTTCACGATTACCTGGGAACTCGTACCGGGCAGGGGCGCCAGAGAGAAGAACCAGGAAGAAATATTCGAGCACGCCGAGGAGGCTTCGGGTAGTGATTTAATAGACGGGATATCTCTTACCGATAATCCGAGCGGGAACCCCGCCATATCCGCGGAGTACCTGGGAATGAAGTTGAAAGAATTGGGTCTCGAACCTCTCGTTCACTTTACGGCAAAGGATAAAAGCAGGAACGAGATGGAGAGCTTTCTCTACTCTCTGGAGAGAGAAGGCGTGGAAAACCTTTTGCTAATGACGGGTGACTACCCGAACCAGGGGTACGAAGGCCAATCGAAGCCGGTATTCGACCTCGACTCCACTCACATGCTCGAGCTCGTTAATACGCTGAACGACGGGCTGCAATACACGGACGATTTCGGGAGATCTCAGGAATTGAAAGAGACTCACTTCTTTCCCGGCGCTGTTGTTTCGCCGTTTAAGAGCGAGGAAGAAGAGGTATTAACCCAGTACTACAAGCTGGAGAAGAAAGTAGAAGCTGGAGCCAACTA
>JBDGQU010000121.1:0-1760 GCA_042218715.1 Bipolaricaulia bacterium
GTTAATTTCTTCACCTTTTTCGTCGATCCAGAGAGCTTCCATACTTTCTCTACCGACGTCCAATCCGACAAAACAATTAACCGAATCCAAAGACATCGTCCCACCTCCCGAGAAAGTGGTAAATTTCCTCTTGCAGCCAGCTCTTTTATGAACAGCGATTGGCGCAATCATCTATTTAGCTTACCTGCAAGAGATCGGCGGGGCGGGGAGATTGACACAAGCGATACACCGTTTGGTGCCGCATTCGTGTGTTTCCCATACCCCGCCGTATTGATCATTGTAACTTTCCCCGGGAGAAACCTGCCAGTATTTCGAGCCCTATCATAAACCTTTGTGTGTAAATTCGTCAGCTCCCTCATGACGGGAACTTAAACCTACACCTGGCTTGGATTTAAGCCAGAACCACCTCACGTTTCAAATTGAGCTCGTCTCCAGTACTTTGTTTGGATTCGTCTTTGCCGGCAATAAACTCCCTTAAGTCTTCTCCGTTGACGTATCGTCTACCGGTAATCCACTCCTCTGATTGCTCCATACATAGTGCGGTCACTAAACGGAGGAAGCTCTCCCGGTTGGGAAAGATCCTAATAACCTTGGTCCGCCGTTTGATCTCCCCGTTGAAGCGTTCGATACAATTATTGGTACGAAGTCTTCTTCTATGTTTTTGTGGCAGTTCAAACACCGTTAAAGTTTCGTGTATCGTCTCCTCTAGCCAGTCGGCAAGGTCGGGGTAACTATCTCTGTAAAATTCAATTAACTTGTCCGCCCTGGCCAAGGCAGTTTCCCTGTTTGGCGAGTTAAATAGGTCACGTAAGTGGTCATGTAGTGCTTTAGTTTCCTCTTTACCGGTAATCTTTGACTCGGCGTTTCTCTGGTAATGAGTCTGGCATCTCTGCCACAAAGCATGAGGAAAGAACTTGGCAATTGCCTTTCTCATGCCCACGTGTTTGTCGCTTACGATATATTTTACTGAAGTAGGGTCGAGACCTCGTTTAATTAGATGGGTAAAGACTTCACTCCAGGATGATTCAGACTCCGAGGCCTTGGTATATGTACCGAGAAACTGTCTGTGACCGTCGGTATCAATACCGGCTACCATGAGGGCTGCCCTGTCACGGATACGACCGTTTTCCCTTACCTTCTCATAGGTAGCATCGATTATTAAGTACGGGAAGGATACCCCGGAACCCTCACTGTCGTCGTCATCATCTGGATCTTCATCTAAGGATCGTTCCCTCCAGTCTTCCAGCCCTTCGTCAAGCTCACCGACGAGCCTGGAGACCTGATCCTTGCTGAATTCCGTTCCGCAGAGCTTTTCAGTAATCTTCTTCGCCTTTCTGGTGGATACACCGTCTAGATACATTTCTTGTAGGGTTAGTATCAGTGCCTTTTCCGAGCGCTGGAACTTGTTGAAAATTTCGGTGGAGAAGTTACCGTCCCTGTCCCTTGGTACACGAAGGTTTAAGGTACCTACCCGGGTATATAGCTTTCTCTCCCGGTAGCCGTTTCTGTAACCGGAACGTTTTTCTGATCTTTCGTACTTTTTGGCGCTTATGTGTTTATCCATTTCTCGCTCCAGTAGCTTGTTGAATACCGTCTCCAATATGTACTTCGATAGATCCTCGATTGATTCGTCATCTTCTAACTTTTGCAAAAAGTCGTCCAGTAGATTATCCTCGTTTTGAGGCATTATCAGTTCCTCCTGTTGATACTTTGATATCTATATCATGAAGGAACTGCTCTGATGCCTCAACTTTTTTCAA
>JBDGQU010000122.1:0-1589 GCA_042218715.1 Bipolaricaulia bacterium
GAGAATACCCCGTCCTGTGGACGGGGATGAATCCGAAAGTTTGTAATCAAATTGAAATCGCGGTGGCAAAGCCATGAATCGGGCGTAATGCCCCGCCCTGTGGGCGGGGATAGCGCGATTCAAGCGATTTCTTTACTTACGTTAAATTCCCATTCCTCCCGGAAGCCCACCAAATTTCTTCTGAAGGCTTCCCATGTTGTCCATCATCTTCTTCACTTTGTTAAATCTCTCAAGCAGATCGTTTACCTCGCTGACCTCTCGTCCGCTTCCCCGGGCTATTCTCCTTTTCCTGCTCCCGTCTATGATCTTGGGATTCGCCCGTTCTTCCGGAGTCATCGAGTTGATAATTGCTTCAATTCTATCTATTTCGTCCCCTTCCAGGTCGAGATCGTCAACCTTGTTCCCAGTTCCCGGTAATTTGTCCAGTATCTCGCCGATCGTTCCCATATTCCTTACCTCATCGAGCTGGTCGAGAAAGTCCTGGAGGGTGAATTGGTTCTTCTTTATCTTCTCTTCTAACTCGTCAGCTTTGTCCTGGTCCATCTCTCGCTCGGCCTTTTCGACGAGGGATAGAACGTCTCCCATACCAAGTATTCTTCCGGCGACTCTTTCGGGGTAAAACGGTTCCAGCTCGTCGAGCTTCTCCCCCACACCGGCGAACTTTACCGGTTGGCCACTCACCTGAACCATGGAAAGCGCGGCACCGCCCCTCGCGTCACCGTCCATTTTTGTCAGTACTATACCCGTTATACCCAGCCTATCATCGAACTCTTCCGCGATGGAAGTTGCTTCCTGACCGGTTAGCGCATCCGCGACAAGCAGTATCTCGTCCGGATTAATTCTTCCCTTTATCCGGACCAGTTCGTCCATCATTTCCTCGTCTATCTGGAGGCGTCCGGCTGTATCCAGTATCACTACGTCGGAACCGATGCTGTCAGCCCTGTCGATCGACGAAGCGGCTAGCTCTTCCGGCTGCTGATCTCTGTCCGCGTAGACGGAAAGGTCCAGGTCGTCTCCGAGCTTCTCGAGCTGTTCCCTCGCCGCCGGTCTGTACGTATCCGCAGCTACCAAAAGCGGCTGGTGTCCGTCTCCTTTCAATCTTCGAGCCAGTTTTCCGCAGGTGGTGGTTTTGCCGCTGCCCTGAAGTCCAACGACCATTATCGCGGCGGGGTCGGAACTCAGGTTCAGATCGCTCCGTTCCGCGCCCATAACCTCGGCTAGCTCGTCCCGGACTATCTTTATAACCTGCTGACCGGGGGTGAGGCTCTCCATCACTTCCTCTCCGACGGCCTTCTCCTCTATATTGCTCGTCAACTCCTTTACTACCTTGTAGTTGACGTCCGCTTCCAGCAGGGCCATCTTGACTTCCTTGAGCGCCTGTTTTACGTCATCCTCGGTTAACTTGCCCTTGCCTTTTAGCTGGTCCAGCACATCGGTCAATTTACCGGTGAGTGATTCAAACAAGAGGAAACACCTCAGGGATTTTAGACTGGATAATTCTAAGGGTGCCCGAAGGCCTTTTCAACAAAGGGAAACCAAAATTGTGCGGTTTTGATTTGTTAAATTAACAGGGAAGAGTTAACCGAAGG
>JBDGQU010000123.1:0-1995 GCA_042218715.1 Bipolaricaulia bacterium
AGTAACTGTCATCCCCCTCTTCATCGTAAAGTATCCCAGTACCAAAAAACCCCATGTAAATTATTGTTGGAAACTACCCAGCAATTATTGCTGAAAATGACCCACCCTGGAATCCGTTAAACTTAACCAACGTAGGTGCTAGTATGACCCAAAACCAAGGCACCGGAGTTGGTGAAGGAGAAGTGTTGAAGAGAGTGAAAAGATCTACGATCAAGTGTTTAAAAAATTGTGGGAACTCGATCTCGGAGATAGCCCGGCAGACGGGTCATACTCGAAAGACCGTCCGCCGGGTACTCCAAGAACCGACTGACAAAGAATACGAAAGGAGTAGTATGGAATCAAAAGTAGACAAATTCTACAAAGAAGACATCAAGCGGTGGATCAGAGAAGACATTCCGGTTAAACGGATGTGTGAGAAGGCAAGAGAAGACGAGGACCATCCCTACGAAGGAAGCACTTCCAACTTCTACGACCGGGTAAGGAAGATACGGGAAGAAGTAGAAACAGAAGAGGACGCCGTGGTCCGATTCGAGACGATACCCGGGGAGCAGCTCCAAATTGATTGGGGAGAAGCAAATATCGACTACGATGAAGACGAAGAAAGGACCGAGTACTTCTTTACGGCAAGAATGAAGTATAGCCGGTACATGTACGTAGAAGTAAGAGATAACATGAAGTTAGAAACCCTAATCAACTGCATCCTCCACGCCTTTGAGGACCTGGGTGGAGTACCGTTTTCTCTCTCCTTCGACAACATGAAGACGGTGGTGACGGGGATAGACGAAGAAAACGATCCTGTCTGGAACGATACGTTTTTCAAGTTCGCAACGGAGATGGGGTTTCACCCCATTGCCTGCGAGCCGGACCAGCCCAACCAGAAAGGCAGCGTAGAGAATTTGGTCAAGTACGTCAAAAGCAATTTCCTGCCCGGCCGGATCTTCTCCACCAGGGAGGATATGGAGGAGAGGTTGGAGGATTGGCTTCATACGGTAAACGAGGAGAGGGAATGTCAGGCGACCGAAAGAATTCCGGCCAAACTCCTAGAAGAACGAGAAGCCGAGGAACTACAACCTCTAAAGGCTACCTCGGACAACTACGGCCTGTTACGGTACCTCACGGTAAACAGGGAAGGAACGGTACACTACCAGACAAACGAGTACTCGGTCCCAGTCGAGCTGATCGGCAAGACGGTTGAAGCAAGAATTCATCCCGACAGGATCAGGATCTACCACGAAGGTGAGAAAGTGGCTGATCATCCTAGAAGTTCCGGAAGAAAAGAGAGAGTAAGAAAACCAGAACACTACGAACCGACCTTCGAGAAGAAACCCAGAGCCGAGGTCATGCTTTACCGGGAGGAGCTTCTTTCGCTTAACCACGGGATATCCGATTACGTAGAAGAGGTAGTGAGAAAGAACGTGGCAAACCAGCGTCCTCACGTAGTTGGAATCTATGACCTATTGGAAGAACACGGTAAAGAAAAACTTTCCGAACTTTGCAGGCAATGTGCGGATCAGAACCTCTACGGTGTCGACTACCTCAAAGCCTACCTGGAGGACGGAGAGATAGAAGAGGAAAAGGAAGAAGTTACCGACAACCAAGAGGAACTAACCCTGACCGGATTACCGGACCAAGGTGAGGTAGACAGGGATATGAGTGCCTACGAACGTTTGGTAAAAGGCGGTGGTTCCTAATGGACGCCATGCTGAAGAAGTTGAGACTGCCGAGAATCAGAGAGATCTACGACCAAAGGATCGACCAGGCTGCCGAGGAGGAGTGGGGTTACCGTAAGTTCTTGAAACAGTTGCTACAGGAAGAGGTAACCAACAGGCACCAGAACCGACTGGAACGCAGGAAGGACAAGGCAGGCTTTCCGTTTGAGAAGACGCTAAACCAGTTCGAGTTCAACTTCCGACCGAAGCTTAAGAAACGAGTCTTCCAGACATACACAGAGCCACGATTCATTACAGAAGGCAAGGACTTAATCCTGATCGGTCC
>JBDGQU010000124.1:0-5301 GCA_042218715.1 Bipolaricaulia bacterium
TTTACCCAATGATACGATTGATTCGATAATCCTACCAACTATCCCGAACCCGGAATGACAAGCATTACCAAGGGTATAGCTATCAGTACTCCGAGACCTGAACAATAATCCAACCTAATATCTTCCCAATTATTACTTCCCTGTTGACCTCCTTATATGTTCAGCTCATCCACTGCGTTAACGACTTCATCTTTGTAGTTTAACCCCGGTAATGAGCCCTGAGAGGTCCATTAAGCAAACTAGCTTCATAATAAGTAAATTAGTTAATTTGATTTTTGATGTGTTCTATATATAATAATTTTTGAGGGATATTGATATATAAAATATCACTTAACCGATCAACGGAAGTTTAGCTGCAAATAGGAAGTCTTTTAATCAGATCTTTCCAACGGCGGCCATAAAAGAGGCAGTGTTTGGTGAAGCAAGTATACTATACTAAGAGGCATTTTGAAGAAATTGCTTGCTCTTTAGCGGAGTTTTGTCAGTTCATAAGTAGTTAGTTGGTTTATCTCTTCTGGGAGGTGATAATGATAGACATTAACTAGAACTATAGTTCTCCGGTGACCCTGTTATATTTAATTCAGGTCTATCCATTACCAATTTATTCATCACCAAAAAGTAAGAAAGGAGGTAGTATGCGTAAAAAACTATTAATTGGGTTTTTGTTAGCAGTTTTGGCAGTAGGAATGACTTTTAGCGCTGGTATGGCTAAGGATTTGGTTATGTATACGGCTTTAGACGTGGACGAAGCCAAGATATATATAAACGCGTTTGAGAAGTCCCATCCGGACATAAATGTGAAATGGACACGTTTATCTGCCGGCGAGGCCCTTGCACGGATAAAAGCTGAATCAAGCAATCCCCAGGCGAGCCTTTTCTTCGGTGGTTCCAGTACTGCCCACATTGGGGCTGCCAACGCGGGTTTGTTAAAGCCCTATAAATCTACAGGTTGGCAATACCTGTCGTCCGAATACAAGGATCCAAAAGGCCGATGGACTGGATTCTATACAGGATATATTGGATTTGTTACCAATACGGAGTTTCTCGATGAACACAATGTTGAAGCCCCGGATTCTTGGCAAGATTTATTAAAACCAGTATTCAAGAACGAGATCATAAAGGCTTATCCTTATACTTCTGGCACCGCTTATACCACACTCATTTCCCAACTTCAAGCCATGGGACCAAAAGATGAAGGATGGGATGAAAAAGACAGAGATTATATCGGTAAGCTAAATAAACAAATTCACCACTACACTAGATCAGGTTCTGCCTGTGTCACCCTGGTGGGTCAGGGCGAAGGTGCCGTTGGAATTGCTTTCTCTCACGACATCCTGGCAAAAGGTGTGGATAAGGGTTACCCAGTCAAACTAACTTTCCCAAGTGAAGGCACGGGATTCGAAGTTGGTGCCGTCTCCATAATAAAAGGCGGACCGACCCCGGAAACCGCAAAAACGTTCATCGATTGGCTGATGACGGCTGAAGCTCAGAGCCTGTTTAAGAAATGGTTCCGCGTACCCTTAAACCCCGAAGCGGAACTGGCAAAAGGTTTGGTTACGGCCAGTGAAGTCCCCGTAATTAAAGGCTTCTCGGACAGTGTTACCTGGTATGGCGAACACAAGAGCCAAATAGTCGACGTCTGGCGTCAAATTACTGGTCAATAACGGATAAGGTCAATTCAAGACGCGCAATTAAAAAACCGGGGGGAGACCCCCGGTTTTTTAATGACAAGAGGAGGATATTTTGCGTTCAACATCATCGTATCTTCGAGATAGCTGGGGAGAAGTTAGGCGGTTATTTCATGATCCCGCCCTCCTTATAACAGTCTTCTTTATATTTGGGTTATTATTTTTGTTTATTGTATTTCCTCTTATTCAAGTTTTTATAAAAAGTATCTTCATCGGTGGGGAAATCAACCCGAAATATTATGTGGAATTTTTTCAGCGTTCTTATAGATGGCAACCTTTGATCCATAGCCTGGTAGTGGGAAGTCTAGTAGCTGTATGCGGTACGACGGTTGCGTTCATATACGCCTACGGGATAAATCGAGCAAATGTTCCCTTTAAGGGGTTTTTTCGTCTGATTGCCACTGTTCCTATAGTATCTCCACCTTTTCTCATTGCACTTGCTGCTATACTCTTGCTTGGCAATCACGGGATAATAACTGAATGGTTTAACGCGAACTGGGATATATACGGGCTCCCCGGACTCGTATTAACTGAAACCTTGGCTTACTTTCCGATCGCGTTTCTCACCCTAGATGGAGTCCTGGGCAAAATTGATCCCAGTATAGAAGAATCCGCACTAAACCTAGGGGCTTCAAAGTTGAGAACATTCTTCACAGTCACGTTACCACTTGCAACACCTGGAATTGCGTCAGCTCTTTTATTGACTTTCATTCGCTCTCTTGAGGATTTTGGAAATCCGATAGTAATTCAGGGAGATTACCAGGTTCTCACAGTGGAAGCTTACCTTGCGGTAACTGGGATGTATAATATGCCCCTTGGAGCAACGCTGGCAATCTTCTTATTGGTTCCCACTTTGATAATCTTTGTTGTCCAGAAATACATCGTCTCGCGGAAATCTTTTGTTACCGTCACTGGTAAGCCTTCGGGATCTGGCTTACAAACAACGGAAAAACATATTAAATACCCTCTCTTCGCAGTTATGGTTCTACTTAGCGGGGCCATCATGCTTTTTTATGGGGTCGTTTTGTTTGGGTCATTCACAAAACTTTGGGGGGTGAATAACGCACTTACTTTCGAGAACTATCAGTACGTGTTTAATGTAGGCGCTCAATACATATCGGATACTGTAACTATAGCATCTATTGCTACACCAATAGGCGGAATTCTCGCCATGGTAATAGGTTATTTAGTGGTGAGGAAAAGTTTCGTTGGGAAATCGATAATGGACTTTGTTTCCATGCTTAACTTTGCTGTGCCCGGCGTTGTAGTAGGTATTGCTTATATACTTGCGTTTAATACGGGCCCACTCCAGCTAACAGGAACTGCCGTTATAATTATTCTGGTATTTATATTTAGACGTATGCCGGTTGGAATAAGAGACGCGGTAGCTGAACTCCAACAAATCGATCCTTCCATAGAAGAAGCGTCAACCAACTTAGGGGCCGGTTTACTTAGAACGTTCGGAAAAGTGGTGTTACCTTTGATTTCTCCAGCCTTTCTCTCTGGCATGACCTACATGTTTGTCAGGTGTATGACCGCAATTAGCGCGGTTATTTTTGTCGTCTCGGCGGACTGGCAATTACTGACTGTTGCGCTTTTGCACGAAGTCGACAACGCTGATTTAGCTCAGGCGGCGGCATATGGTTACGTTATAATCGGAATAGTAGTGGCAGTTATTATAATGATGAGATTTGTTATAAATAGAGTTTTCGGCGAGGAAACAGAAATTATAAGTAGATAATAGGGGTTGGTTCTATGACTAATAGTGACGTAGTTTTTAATAAAGTTACAAAAGTGTTTAGTGAGGGGTCAGCAAGGGAGGTCTACGCCGTGGACGAAGTCGATTTTGAGGTAACTCAGGGGAAGTTCGTTTCTCTTCTGGGGCCTTCCGGGTGCGGGAAAACGACGACCCTCAGGCTTATCGCCGGATTCGAGTTTCCAACTTCCGGTGATATATTTTTGCGTGGAGACAGGGTTAATGACACTCCACCTCAAAAAAGAAATGTAGCTATGGTTTTCCAAAGTTACGGGCTATTTCCCCATATGACTGTTGAAGGAAACGTCTCCTACGGACTAAAAGTGCAGGGACTCTCAAAGAATGAGATAAGAGGCAGAGTTTCTGACTCGCTAGACCTGGTCGATCTTAGTGGGTTAGAGGACAGGTCTGTGGAACAGTTATCCGGGGGACAACAGCAACGGGTGGCATTGTGTAGAGCGTTGGTTACCCAGCCGGATGTGATGCTTTTTGATGAACCTATATCTAATTTGGATGCGAAGTTACGGAAAGGTACCAGGGAGCAGGTTAGGAGTATCCAACAAGAGCTTGAAATTACAAGTGTATACGTAACTCACGATCAGACAGAAGCCATGAGTATAGCTGATGAATTGATGATAATGCATGAAGGAAAAATCAGGCAGGTGGGGAAGCCCGATGAAATATATGCTCGGCCTCAGTCGGAGTTTGTTGCCGACTTCATAGGTGAAGCTAACTTTTTGGATGGAAGTATCATCAATGTAGAGGACCATGTCGAAGTAGACCTTACAAACATACCTCTAAAAAATAATTTACACTTTAACCAGGTAAATTCGTTCTCCACTGGGGATAATGTTCAGGTACTGGTGCGACCTGAGGCTGTAGATATCACTGAGGTTGATACGGGAGATTTCAATGGGAAGGTTCAGTTCTCTCATTACACGGGAGCCACTGCCACCTACAGCATCAAACTAGAGGAAGGCTCTGAAATTGATGTCCAGGTGGCAAACCCGCAGGAGCAAGGGTTATTGAGTGAGGGAGACCAAATCGGGTTAAAATTACACCGAAACAGCTTACATATATTGCCTAAAGGATAGGCCAGCTTGTTCTATCAAACGTAGCCACCTATTTATTTTCTGTCCGCTCAAACATGCGAAACAATTATGCCGAGGTTACTCCTATGAAGAACTCCTATAACGCCATACTTTTTGACTTAGATGGTACTCTTATTAAAGACGATCTGAAGATAGATCATGAGGATATTCGCTTGATCCGCAATCTGGCCCAAGAAGACATTACCATAAGCATTGCCACGGGAAGAATTTTAAAAGCCGCATCTCCTTTTATTGAGAAACTCGACATCACTGCCCCTGTCATCCTCTACAACGGATCCGTATTAGTGAATCCTGTTACCCGGAATGAGGTGTGGAGCGAACAAATTGATTCTCCTGAAGCTCGTTCTATTCTAGACATATTGCGTGCATTTAAATTGGATACCCAGGTTTATTCTTCCCCAACCGATGATGGATTTTACGTCGAAAAGATCACGAAACCAATAAAACAATTTGTGGAGAAGGATAAAATCCCGGCAAGAGAAGTTGATTCCTTGAAAGAGGTAGTTGCAAGTGGAGCAGTAAAATTCCTCAATATCGGTGAACGAGAGGAACTGAAAAGATGTAAGGATAGGCTCGAAAAGCGTTTCCCCAACTTAAACCTGGTGCTTTCCGAACAAAATTATCTGGAGGTTCTACCCTCAGGAGTTTCAAAAGGGGAGGGCCTCAAAAGATGGTCCAACCTTCAAGGGATTCCACTCGAATCAATTGTAGCTTTTGGGGACAACATGAACGACCTTGAACTCCT
>JBDGQU010000125.1:0-1608 GCA_042218715.1 Bipolaricaulia bacterium
CACACTGGGACTGAGACACGGCCCAGACTCCTACGGGAGGCTGCAGTGGGGAATCTTGCGCAATGGTCGAAAGGCTGACGCAGCGACGCCGCGTGGAGGACGAAGGCCTTCGGGTTGTAAACTCCTTTTCTGGGGGACGAATAAGGTAAGTAGGCAATGGCTTACCGATGACGGTACCCCAGGAACAAGCGCCGGCTAACTTCGTGCCAGCAGCCGCGGTAAGACGAAGGGCGCAAGCGTTATCCGGAATCACTGGGCGTAAAGGGCGTCTAGGCGGTCGGTCAAGTCAGTCGTGAAAGTCCTCGGCTAAACTGAGGAAAGTCGGCCGAAACTGATCGACTCGAGGAACGTAGAGGGAAGCGGAACTCTCGGAGTAGCGGTGAAATGCGTAGAGACCGAGAGGTACCCCGATGGTGAAGACAGCTTCCTGGGCGTTTCCTGACGCTGAAGCGCTAAGGCCAGGGGAGCGAAGGGGATTAGATACCCCCGTAGTCCTGGCTTCAAACGATGTGGGCTTGGTGTCGGCCCCCGACAGAGGGTCGTTGCCGGAGCTAACGTGTTAAGCCCACCGCCTGGGGATTACGTCCGCAAGGATGAAACTCAAGGGAATTGACGGGGGCCCACACAACCGGTGGAGCACGTGGTTTAATTCGATGATAAGCGAAGAACCTTACCAGGGCTTGACCTAGCGGCAGTAGGACCCCGAAAGGGGAACGACCTCAAGCTTTGCTCGAGGAGCCGTGGCAGGTATTGCATGGCTGTCGTCAGCTCGTGTCGTGGGACGTTGGGTTAAGTCCCGTAACGAGCGCAACCCCTGCCCTTAGTTGCCAGCGGGTAGTGCCGGGTACTATAAGGGGACTGCCGGAGAATATCCGGAGGAAGGAGGGGATGACGTCAAGTCATTATGATCCTTATGCTCTGGGCGACACACGTGCTACAATGGGCGCTACAATGAGGAGCGAGTCCGCGAGGACCAGCAAATCTCAAAAAGGTGCCCCCAGTGCGGATTGGGGTCTGCAACTCGACCCCATGAAGATGGAATCGGTAGTAATCGCGGGTCAGCCATACCGCGGTGAATACGTACTTGGGCCTTGTACACACCGCCCGTCACACCAACCGAGTAGGCGACACCCGAAGTCGGCCCGTCAGGGTTGCCCAAGGTGTTACCTGCAAGGGGGGTGAAGTCGTAACAAGGTAGCCGTAGGAGAACCTGCGGCTGGATCACCTCCTTTTTTAAGGAGTAATTGTTTTATATTCCTTAAAGTTACAACCAACCACATTTGCTTTCTTATTTTGACAAACTACGCTCTTCCCACCTGTCGAGGACCTTGGTTGATTAGTTCCTAGTTCCTAGTTCCCAGTTCCCAGTTTACAGTCCACACCTTTCGGTTAGTTTATTCAATCAAGCTCACAACCACCAACCTGCATCGACATCCTCGATAGGCAGGGTTTTCTAACCCTGCTGTACACGTAGGTCGAAGTCAATAAATAAGTTAATTCGATAGCCAGGGCTTTCAAGCCCTGGTGTCCACGTAGATTGAAGTGTTTTGTTTTTTGCTTCGGTAGGAACTACGTAGAAATCTACCGAAGAAGAAATTATCACACTTC
>JBDGQU010000126.1:0-2996 GCA_042218715.1 Bipolaricaulia bacterium
TCTGTACTACGCTAAAGTCAAAAATACAAAAATTGTAAAACGCAAAGATATTCCCATTCCGTCTTCTGTTGGTGGGTCGGACGAAGAGCCATACGTGAAGTTCGAATTAGGACCCAAAATTCACGAACTGGATAAACCGATCCTGAACCTGGATGGAGACCTGGTAACTTTCAGATTTGGAACGCTCTACACTTTAAGAAGGGCGGAATATTTGGTGGAACTATATCTTACTGATCCTACTTTACAAAAAGAATGGCGCGATATTCAGCAAAGAGGGGAAAATCTGAGGCCTTATGTTAGTGGCTGGAAAAAAGATGACTTTGGCAACTATGAGGCGGAAATAGAGTTTGAAGAACAAAATTAGACCGTCTCTATTCAGAGATAGTTAAGGGTCGACATGTGGAAGTTATCGAAGTAAAGCAGTCGTTAAATAGAAACGCCATAGGCCAGGCAGTAGCCGGACGTGACCTTTTCTTCCGGGATTATAACCCCGCTTCAGTTGAACCCGTAGCGGTGTGTGGAAGTGACGACCCGGCACTCTCCTGGGTGTGCAGGCGGAACGGTATTCGAGTAGAGATATTTGAGGGTGTTGAATAATTCTATTTATATCGCATTGAGTGATAAGATTTTCAATCTAAGTCCAGATCTCGATCTTCTATATACTTTGTAAGGGAATTGATCGGAGAAAAGTAATTTGCTTCCTCAAGCATTTTTCTATGAAGTCGGTCTGCCTCTTTCACTGTTTTTATATTTTTTGAAATAGAACGGAGTAGAATTCCGATACTGCCTGTGACTTTTAGATTTTCTTTTCGCTTGGCAATTTTACGAGCATCCCTATCATCAGTAACGACAATTCCATCATTACAGCTTGCCCCAACTATTGTCGCAGCTTCTCCTGAGTGAAGTTTTTTGGAATACTTGTTATATAGACTTAGTTCTGCTGGGCCACGTAAGGCAAGTGTATCAATCGAACCTTCACTTAGGAATTTCTTTAACACTTTTTCTGTTCTGTAACTTTCGTCAAAAATTTCCTGTTTAACCTCTTCTACGATTCTTATTCTTCCCGAATATAACTCTATTAATAGATCGAAGGCATTTATTTCTCCAAAATTAATGACAACGGTGCTATCAAAGAAAACTGATTTCTCGGATTTTGCCAAGAATTACAGCTCCCATCGCTTCAAGCGTTTTTAAATTCCTCAAATATTTCATCTTCATCCTCTGGCCCAATCCTTACTTCAATATCTAATTCCTGTAATAAATCGATTATCTCGCTTCGTTTAAATTCTTTAAGGGGTTTCAGAAGTTCCCCTAATTTTCCCAGGTTGATCTCTTCCTTTTCATAAGCCTTAATAGCTAAGTGAAAATAACGGTCCGGTAGAGCTTTGTAATCTTTTTTCTCTTCTCCCTGTATACCTAAGCTTTTTGCCAGAGCACTCGGGCTGTAACTGGAAAGCTTATTTCGGTCCTTTTCGCCAATCCAGCCCAGGTTCTGTAATCTATATAACATTGCCTGGTAACTAACACCAAAGTGTTTCTGGGAGTATATGACGTCTTCCGGGGTAACTTTATCCCCCTTGTTCATCCCAGCTTCTTCAAAGAATTTATTAACTCCCTCCTCGGGCATTAAGAAAGCCGCTGCAAATGCATTGGCACGAATTTCGTGAAGGGTATTTTCATCATTCATTTTCTTGTTTTCTAACCTGGTAAGGTGGGAAGGAAACAAGTCCTGATCTCTGAGGAGGTGGCCATATTCATGGGCCGCCGAGAAATTGGTTCTTCCCGGGTTCTGATCAATATTAACAACGATACAGGGTCCTTTTTCTTCGTTAAAGAAAAATACCCCGGCTAAATCGGAGTCGCGACCGAAATGTACCTTTAGAATTTTTACATTTTCACCTTCCAATAGGTCAAAAATATCTTTTACAGGAGCCCCGTTAAGCCCCAATCGGTTCCGTTCGTTCTCAGCAATCTTTTCACCTTCTGAAACTGCGTTTGATCCATAAGGGCCGGTAGAGGAAAACTTATACTGGGGCAGATTGAGAGGCACTTTACCGAAAACCATATTTTCTAACTGAGAATATTTCCGGTAAATATTACCGGCTTCAAGTAACTGCTCTTTCTCGGTTTCAGTTAAGGATTCCGCCCTTAAAAGACAATTGACCGGTTCTTTCTGGTCTTCTTCCTCGATGAAGTACGAGATAGGTTTGTTATAGAGATCAGCAAAATTAGATAATTCCAGGCTAGTAACTTTCTTTTTTCCGTTTTCGATTTTTGATACGGTTGGTCGTGACATATCCAGCTTGTTTGCAATATCTGCCTGGCTGAACCCAAATTTTTTACGAATTTCTTGTAGCCTTTTGCCTATCTCTTTGTAGCTAACCATCAAAATCACCTCCCTGATGATGTATTGTAAGATTATGGAAACTATTTATCAAATATCAAAGCTATATTGTACTAAAATAGAACAACCTACGAAAAACGAGAGACCTAAGGGGGCAAATTAAAATGAGGGCATCGTTTAATTTGATTAAGTTAGTGCCCAAAGTTTCTGATTAATTCACTTAAATAAGGGAGGACGCTTTCTACTTCCTATCAAATCTGGAGGGCTCTACAAAACTCTGATAAAATTCAATAAATTCTTGAATATTAAAAAGATATTCGTTAACTTAAACTAGAATTTCATCATGACATTGAGGAGGTGGGTAATGAGCAACCAAGATTTACTAATAGGTAAGAACATCAGGGAGCGCAGGAAAGAATTAGGGTTAACTCAAAGAGATCTTGCTGAAGAAGCGAAGTTAGGGCACCACCAAACCGTATCAGCAATAGAACGCGGAGAAAGAGAGCTGAGAGCCAGTGAACTAGCTAACATAGCAAAAGTTTTGAAAACTTCTACCAACAACCTGCTTGAGCCAGAGCAGGCTTCCGAAAAAGCACCAGTTTTGTGGAGAGAGGAAACGGAAGACAGAGGAACTAAAGAGGCCCAATTCCGG
>JBDGQU010000127.1:0-1217 GCA_042218715.1 Bipolaricaulia bacterium
TCAGAATTCAAGGTTTCGGGTTAAAATCGAGGATTGTTTTGTGTTCGTAAGGTTTACCCGGTCTAACTACCGCGGAGGGAAAGTTCGAATGATTGGGGGAGTCGGGGAAATTCTGTGGTTCCAGGCAGAGTCCCCAGCGAGGACCGTATCTGACGCCGTCCTTGCCCTTAAGATTTCCCTCGAGTAAATTAGCCGTGTAGAGTTGTAAGCCCGGCTGATTAGTTTTTAACCGAAGCGTTATTCCCGAAGAGGGCTCGTATACTTTGGCATCCGGTTCCGGGCCTATTGTTCTATCCGTTGTTAGAGCAAAATTATGGTCGTAACCCTGTCCGTGTCTTATTTGTCGGTTATCGGCGTCGATTCTCTCCCCAATTTTTCCTGACTCCCGAAAGTCAAATGGGCTTCCTTCCACCGGCAGGATATCGCCTAAAGGGATGCCCTGGTTATCTATTGGTGTAAACTCTTCCGCGGTTACCGTTAGCTCGTGGTTGGTTATTTTTTTTCTGGCGCCCGACAAATTATAGTAATTGTGGTTAGTAATATTTACGATCGTGGGTTGATCGGTAACGGCGGTCATTTTAAAAATGAATTCGCTTTTCCTGGTCAATTTATAACTAGCGGTCACCCGGAGGTTTCCAGGGTAGCCTTCTTTTCCGTCTTTACTTAAATATTCGAACTCCAGTTCCGGTTCCTCTTTATCATTTTTTATTGAAGCCTCCCATATTTTACTATCGAATCCCTCTTGCCCCCCGTGTAGGTGGTTTTGCCCATCGTTTCGAGTGAGTGAATATTCCGTTCCGTCTAGGGAAAACTTACCTCCACTTATCCGGTTCGCGTACCGGCCAATCGTCGCCCCGAAGTAAGCGTTATCTTTGAAGTAAGCTTCAGGGCTGTCGAAGCCCAGAACCACGTCGGTCGGGTCGCCATTTTTGTCCGGTACTTTCAGCGATACGACTCTCGCGCCGTAGTTTGTCACCGCTATTGAGTTATCGGTGTCGTTGCTGAGGGTGTAAAGAAATACGTTTCGCCCGTTCTTCTTTCCCCATGATTCGGATTTTATCAATATTCTAATTCACCTTATTGGAATGATTATTGATATTTGTCTAAGCTCAGTTCTTTCACCACAATTATACCTAAGTCGTGCGATTCTCTCTCCTGAGATCAACTTATAATTCAGTCTAAAAGAAAAAATAGTCCCTATTTGAGAAACTTAGTTA
>JBDGQU010000128.1:0-2564 GCA_042218715.1 Bipolaricaulia bacterium
TTATTTCCCCAATTGTATTTTTATATGCCCCGGCCTGTGGCCGGGGTTCTTGACTACTACATTCTTCCAGAAGGGCTCCCGACCCTCGTGTTTGGTCTCTAAAGATACATCGGCGTGCTTCTCCCCTTCCTGAGCGTCGATAACGAACTCCCCGAGAAAGTAGTCCCCCTCTTGAAAATCTTTGGTTTTACCATCATCGTGGTAAATCGGCACCCTGGCTTGTTCCTTTAGGTTACACCGTAAACGAAGGGTGTCCGGCAAATCTCCGGTATGTTGTACAGTTTCCGTCAGCGGCACCCCGTGGTCCTCGCGGATGAATAGAGGTAATGTGTCCAGAGGAGCGTCGAAGTGATGATAACCGCTCTCGTAACTTTGTCCCGTCCACCAGTCTTGCCAACTCAGAGTTCCTTCTTTTCCTTCCGGCAAATAAAGGGACCTTTTATTGGCACCTCTATCTAGAACAGGGGCGGCAAGTAAAGCTTCTCCTACCATAAACTGATCCGTAATAGAACGGACCTCCTCGTCGGACGGAAACTCCATAAAGAGCGGTCGGAAGAGGGGTAGCCCGGTCCGGTGAGCCTCGTAAAACAGGGTATACAGGTAGGGCATAATTCGGTACCGAAGCGAGATGTACTTTTTATTTATTCGCTCGTAAGGTTCTCCAAAGGACCACGGCTGTTGAGGAATTGTATCTAGCCCGGAATGATTCCGGCAGAATGGAAATAGAGAGCCCAGCTGGATCCAGCGTGTCAAAAGTTCCGGCTCTACGTCCCCTTCGAAACCGCCTATATCCGGCCCGCTAAAGGGTACTCCCGATAGACCAAGATTCAACACCATGTAGACCGAAAGTTTCATGTGCTCCCAGGTCGAGGAATTATCGCCGGTCCACTTTGCGGCGTATTTTTGTATTCCCGAAAACCCCGCTCGGGTCAAGATAAATGGACGTTTATTGGATCCGTGTCGTTGAAGCCCCTCCGTGGTGGCTTTGGCTTCGTAGTACCCATACAGATTGTGGACCTTTTCGTGTGGATGATATTCTCCAGAATCGTCTCTGTGTTGCAGGCCTTCCGGCGTTCTGGTACCCATTTCTATGAGATGGTGCTTGAGTTCACTACCAAAAGATTTTCCTTTATCAATACCCTGTTGAATCCGACGAGCCTGCTCGTAGAGATTTCTACGACTGAAGAAAATGGCCGGCTCATTCATATCGTTCCAGATACCGTCCACTCCTTGATCCAATAGCTGGCTGTTTTGCTTAGCCCACCAATCTCGGGTCTCGGAGCGAAGAAAATCAGGAAAGGTCGAAAATCCTGGCCACAGTGATCCAACGAAATCCTCTCGCTCGGAATCTTTTATAAATACGTCCCGCTCTCGACCGGTTTCGTAAGGAGAATAACCCTCTTCTTTTTTAATGCCGGGATCTACGATAGTCACGCCTTTTAAGTTTTGCTCGTGCAGGTCCTCCATGAGGCCTTTCGGGTCGGGAAACCTTTCCCGGTCCCAGCTAAAGACTCTGTGTTCATCCATGTGCTGGATATCAAAATAGAGGGCATCGCAGGGTATTTCCTTTTGGCGAAACTTCCGGGCCATATCCCTTGCTTCTCCTTCATCGTGGGGGATTCCGTAGTTGGAATGATGATAACCAATGGCCCACTTCGGAGGCATAAAAGGCTTACCGGCCAGTTGCGTGAATCGTTTGACTACTTCTTTTAACGTGGTAGCGGGCAACAGGAACATAGAAATCCGGGGAGCGGCGACGCCCAAACCTACCTTTCCCCTTCCGAGTCGGTTTTGCACGTCAAATTTACTCCGCTCGGAGTGGTGCAGGTAGAGTCCGAGGTAGCTGTAGGGGTCATCGTCCTTTCTAACAATATAGAAGGGAATAGAAGTGTAGAGGGGATCTTCGTTGTGAGTGTAAAAGCCGTTGGGATCACGGTTCCACATCTCGTACGTACCGCCGCTTTTCTCTAAGTACTTCGTCTTCTCACCGAGACCAAAGATCCCGTGACTTCCCTCGATTTCATGAATCAGATTGGTCCATTCTTCGGAAGCTCTACTTTTATCACTCGCCCACTCGGGGAAAGAGCTCTTCAGAGAACAAAATTCTGCTAGCTGATTTCCCTCGAAAAAAACCCTAAATTGTTGGGGATTTCCTTCTAGATGGAACGACCCTCCTTGTTGAGATTCCTCGCCAGTGTTTAATGAAGGCAAGAAGGGGTTTTGGTACTCGGGTCGGGGAACCGGACTAATATCAACCCGGCAAGCTGTACTCTCGTACGATTGTATATCTAAACTAAAATCTTCGCTCTGCAATCGGTCGGAATCCGTCGGGTTCAACTAATACACCTCCCCAGGTGACTGTTCAAATACTCATAACTCTAACGACAACAGGAAAAACAGGTCGGCTTCTGATTCCCCGGCTAATTACGCCTCGACTCGTTATAATGGAGCAACCCGGAATCAATGAACGCGGAAAATTGCGCTTTGATAAGGTTGCAGGCGTTGATTTTTTAGCGGTGCAGCCTCATTCCCGTAATTCCCCAATAACAACTGTCCTCGATCGA
>JBDGQU010000129.1:0-1689 GCA_042218715.1 Bipolaricaulia bacterium
ACTAACTATTAACTGTGAACTGTAAACTGTGAACCGTATACTGTACCAGGTTCGGAGGCGACGACTTACCCCTTAAAATATAAACATACCGAAACGCTCTATTATCAGGGAGGAATGCCAATGAAAAACAAAGTATCGATTATCGGTGCCGGTTACGTCGGATCCACCATAGCTTACGCGGTTATGAACAGAGGATTCGCCTCTAAAATATCCCTTATCGACATTGACGAAAAGAAGGCGGAAGGAGAAGCGATGGACCTCAGTCACGGGGCGGCGTTTGTAAAGCCGGTTAAGGTGACGAGCGGAGATTACGGAGAATGCTCCGACGCCGATGTAGTAGTAATAACGGCTGGTAAAAACCAGAAACCGGGCCAGACCAGGCTGGATCTTGTCAACGAAAACGCTCAGATTTTCAAAGATATAGTTCCCAGGATAGAGGAGCACGCGGACGATCCGATTATTCTGGTCGTTACCAATCCCGTGGACATCTTAACCTACGTCGCCGACGAGATTTCCAGCTTGTCCTCCGGGCAGGTCCTCGGCTCAGGTACGGTACTTGACACGTCTAGGCTTCGGTACCTGATAGGCGATCACTGCAGAATTAATCCTTCGAACGTTCACGGTTACGTTATCGGAGAACACGGAGATAGGGAGGTAATTACCTGGAGTCTTACCAATTTCGGTGGAATCCCGTTTGACAAGTACTGCGAGATCTGCAATCGCAGCTGTAATAGAGGAAAATTCAAACGGTCGATCGAGGAGAGGGTTAAAAACGCCGCTTACGAGGTCATTGACCGGAAAGGAGCCACGAACTACGCGGTCGGACTAGCTGTGGCGGAAATTCTCGAGGCAATATTTAGAGACGAGCGGAAGATGCTCACCGTGACCAGCAGACTGCGCGGTCAGTACGGGTTAACTGACGTAGCTCTGGGGTTACCCAGTATCGTAGGAACTAACGGGGTTGAAAAAACGTTAACCCACGATCTAAGTGCTGAAGAGGAGGAAAAACTTATAAAATCCGGAAAGGAATTGAAGGAAACAGGGAGTAAAATAGAACTTTGAGGATAATTAGTCCCCTTCCATAGGGTGGGCGGCCATCCATTCTCTCCAGGTAGACTCAGCCAGTATTTCGTTTTCACCGTTAGCTTTTTCGCCTACCTCTCCCATTTGTCTCCATTTCTTTGGCATTGGGAGGGTGTCCCAGGGCTTTTGTTCTACTGTTCGAGATTTAAGGGAGTCCATTTTTTTCACCCTACGGTTTGAAAATGATATTTATCATACTAAAACTTGATCTATATCAATTTAACATCTGAGAAAGATCATTTCAAGGGTGTAACGTGAATCCCCGGCCTCATCAGGGCGAAAATTCATTAGACCCGATAGCCAGGGGTTCAAACCATCACTCATAATCCCCGATAGCCGAGGCTTTCCAGCCTCGGAGCACACCTAGACCGAAGGGTAGGATTAACAAAAACCCGATAGCCGGGGGTTTCTACCCCCGGTGTAGACATAGGTTGAAGTGTTTGGTTGACAATAGATTCGATAGGCAGGGTTTTCTAACCCTGCTGTACATTTTGGTCGAAGTGTACAATTGACAATAGATCCGATAGCCGAGGCTTTCTAGCCTCGGTGTCAACATAGGTCGAAGTGTTTGGTTGATTACCTTCGGTAGAAACTACGTGAAATCTA
>JBDGQU010000013.1:0-1308 GCA_042218715.1 Bipolaricaulia bacterium
AACTATTCATCAACTGGCGTTTTGTCCCTTGCTTATTTCTCCATTTTTCCTATAAAGAAAAAGCGGGGTAATAACGGACTAAAAATCATACAAAAAATATCTCTAAACGGGAAATTATGAGCCTCCTAAAAGAATTTTATCCCAACCGGATCTGGTCGCGGTGAATCAGGAGCCAAGCAGTGGCCGGGCCGGAAATCTTCGCTGGCGATTCGGCACGGAAGGTCGCGTATATTCCTCACCTGCAGTCGGAAGAGACGGCACCGTTTACGCAGGATCGTACGACGAAAACCTCTACGCGGTAAATCCGAACGGTTCCTTAAAGTGGAAATATGGAACGGATTATCTGATTCGTTCTTCGCCGGCAATTTCGGATGACGGGACAATATACATAGGATCAGGAGACCACCATCTTTACGCGATAAATCCTGATGGCACACCACAGTGGCGTTTCAAGGCGGACTTTCTAGTCCGGTCTTCACCCGCAATCTCGGAGGACGGGACAATCTACGTAGGCTGCGAGGATAATAGCCTTTACGCAATCAATCCCGACGGCTCCCTCAAGTGGCGGTATGATACGGGTTTCATAGTTCGATCCTCTCCCGCTATTGCCACGGATGGAACAGTCTACTTCGGATCATACGACGATTACCTTTACGCATTAGATCCAGGGGGTAGAATGAAATGGAGGTTTAAGACAGAGTGGTGGGTAAGTTCCTCTCCCGCCATCGGTAAAGAAGGAAGGATCTATGTAGGTTCAAAAGACGGTTGTCTTTACTCGCTTACTCCGGACGGATCGTTAGACTGGAAGTTCGAAACGGGTGGAGAAATCTATTCCTCCCCTGCAGTTGGAGAGGACGGGACGATCTACGTGGGATCCGAGGACGATAACCTTTACGCCATTAGCTCGGACGGTAACCTCCTCTGGCGATACGAGACCGGCGGCGGCTGGTGGGATTACGTCGATTCAACCCCTGCCGTGGATGATAATGGCAATGTCTACGTGGGTTCCTACGACGGCTTCATCTATGCATTATACCCGGATGGAACACTTAACTGGAAATACGAAACCGGTGGCTGGGTCGATTCCTCACCCGCCTTAGGGGACAACGGCACGTTGTACGTGGGTTCCGAGGACCATTACTTGTACGCAATAAACACTGGGGCTTCCCAATTAGCCAGTTCATCCTGGCCAATGTTTGGAAAAGACGTCAGACATACCTCTAGATCAACAAACTAAGTCCAAGCTTAAAAGGGCCCTTGCTTAAAAACGTGTAGCTGGTTTTCAGCCCACAATTACTGCTCCGTCAA
>JBDGQU010000130.1:0-2705 GCA_042218715.1 Bipolaricaulia bacterium
CTTGAGGAATACCGTGTGGAGAGCTTGTGAATTCCTCCTTTATTCTCCGGAAAATAATTGTGGAGAACTATTAATACAACTTTTCAACACTACTTTTCCACAGAAAAGTCGGTAAAATTACTGTTTTTAACAGGTTATCCACAGAGTTATCCACAATTCGGCCTTCATTGTTGGTCAATTGTCCTTGAGAAAAAGGATAACTGTCTAATTGGCTAGGTAGGGTCGAATTCATTTCCAACGTTTGTCGACAATTAATTGTATAAGACCAAAAGTACCCGGTTTTGGCCTGGTAAATTAACAGGGGATAGTTATCCGAAAAACTTATGTGATAAACGGGAGTTGGTCCAGCACCCAGTTTAATATCGATTACCGGCTGGTGAAAAATACTTTCACCAAAAAACCTCTTCTGTACACTGGTTTCATTTTTGAAGTCCATATTAAACTGGGTGCTGGGTGAAAGCCCTGGGAGAGGAACTTGATTTATCGTTTTAGATATCAACTACAGGGAAAATAACTAAGTCTCAATTCTTTCATCACTTTAAATCTTCGATAGGCGGCCCTTTCTAGGGCCGCTGTTGTGGCAGGTCTAACTGTCGAGACTTGTTCATTGGTCATGTTACCAAAGGAAATAGACCAACACTTCGACTTCCGTCGACACCGGGGGTAGAAACCCCCGACTATCGTATGCTTCGTACTACTAAAACAGAAGGTCAGGTCCCAGTACCTGACCGAAAGGCCGCCTGCGACGAACTGTCCGATAAAAATCATGTTACGTTTATAAAGGTGAAAGAATTGAGTAAGTTTCTCGAATAGGGACTACTTTTTCTTGTAGACTGAATTATAAGTTGATCTCAGGGGAGAGAATTGCACGACTTAGGTAAGAGTTTTTCGGATCAGTTAGGATTTATCTCTCGGAAACCAGGGAAAGAACTTGTTTGTTCTTTTAGCGTATTCCTGGTAGTCCTCGTCGTCTTCGTACCTCTTTTCCAGTGGTGGGACCCCGGAAACGAAAAGAAGCAGATAGCCTATTGCAATAGGGCTTAATACACCGGTCCACCCATATGGACCAGACGCCGCCAGAAAATAAACCCCCCACCAGAGCAGGGCTTCTCCGAAGTAGTTCGGGTGTCTGGTGTACTTCCAGAGCCCTTCGGTCATAATTCTATTATCTTCGCTTTTCCTGTGTTGGATAAAATCTGATAGCTGGTAATCGCCGATCACTTCGAACCCAAATCCCAGTAGCCATACTGATATTCCCAAATAGTCAAGTGCTCCGAGACCTTCCTTGGGAAGGAAGTTTATCAGAAGGAGTGGGTACGAAATAACTAGCATAAGGAAACCCTGAAGTAAGAATATTCTAATGTAACTTATTAAGTAAGCCCGGTTTCCCCAGTTTTCCCTCATTTGTGCGTATCTGAAATCTTCGGGCTCCCCCCAATTCCTCCGCAGTATGTGGTAGCCGAGCCTCAGACCCCAGATTCCTACAAGTGTGACCGAAATGAGGCCCCGTAAAGTTACCTCGGAAGAAAGGAAAAGGGATAATACTCCTATCAGGACGAATCCCGGTCCCCAGGCTACGTCGACCGTTGAATAGTCAGACTTTACCCGGGCGATTAAATATATAACCGACATATAGAGAAAAACCGCCAGAACTATCGTGGTAGGTCCCCGTAGAATCATGTCATTCAGTTAAATAAGAAGCTGAAACAGCACCTATACCGGCGTGAGCACCTATTAGTGGAGAGATATCCATAGTGTATTCCGGAGATAGACTGATTTCACTTTCAATCATCTCAGCGAGTTTATTTGCCTCTTCCGGTGCGTGAACGTGGCCGATCGCGTACTTCTTAACCCTGGATTGGTTATGTGGTTCCTGGATCATTTCGAGTATCTGGTTAAAATTGGTCTTTCTTAATAGTGGTCTACCGTGCAGTTCGGAATCACCAGCCTCGTCAAGAGAAATAATTGGTTTGAAGTTTAGCAATCGGGCCAGAAAACCTTGTAGACGATTTACCCTTCCTCCGCGAACCATGTACTTCAAATCCTTTACGCTTACCAGTATCTTGGCCTTATCTCTAAGAGATTCCGTCAATTCGACCAGATCCCGGTGGCTTGCCCCCTGGTTTAACCTGTTTGCTACTTCCTGGACAAGTAATCCGAGTGAAGTGGAGAGCTGTTTCGTATCTACTACGGTTATTCTCGATTCGTTAACCTCCTTTGCAGCTTTTTCAGCAACTTTGACGGTCCCGCTAAGGGCGCCCGAGATATGTAGAGATACTATGGAATCATAATGCTCGAGGAGAAAAGAATAGGTTTCCTTGAACTTGCCTACGGAAGGCTGAGAGCTTGTAGGGTATTTATCGTCTTTTTCTAGTTCCTCCAGCATCCGGTAAAATTGGTCCGGTGTGATGGTAGCTTTGTCCAGGAACTGGCTTAGCCCAAAACTAATTGTCAGCGGTACCGTGTATATCGGCAAATCGTCGATGATTTCCCGGGGAAGGTCGCAGGTAGAGTCGGTTACGATAGCTACGTTCGTAGTACTTTCGTAAGCCGCTTCGTGTTGCTTCCTCATGTCGTCAACTTTTTGATCCACTATGGTCCCGGTTTTCTCAAGAGCGTAAATTAACTCTGCCGGACTGTCCGTGTGAATGTGGAGATGAAATTGCCCGTTACTTCCGGCAATTACGAGAGATTCCCCGTAACCT
>JBDGQU010000131.1:0-10712 GCA_042218715.1 Bipolaricaulia bacterium
GGAGAGAGAATCGCCTGACTTAGGATAAAGTATTTACGGATAAAGAGAATTTTGGGACAAACATGGGAGTAACAGTAAAATTTTTTTCGAGTGTCAGAGATAGGGCTGGATCGGCATCTACGGAGTTAGAGGTAGATAACGCGAGAGAATTACTTGAAGAACTAGAGAAGCGGCACGAGGAACTAAAAGACTTCCTGTTAACTGAAACCGATTCCGGACCGAAAGTAAAAGACGGTGTGACCGTTATGGTAAACGGCAGGAACATTCGATTCCTGGACGGGTTGAGGACTGAATTAACCGAGGGTGACAAAGTAGCTATATTCCCTCCCGTGGGCGGGGGATGAGAGTGTCAGATGATGCATAACGGGTTAAAAATTAACTACCCGATGGTGAAATCACTGAGTCCGTAATCCCGAGATTATAAAAGGAAATGAAAACCTCAATTAGGTGTCAGCAGCGTCTTCAGGCCCTTTTTCAACACTGCCAAAACCCGACCGGGGGTAATTCCATTTGACCAATCCAGTTCCCCACGGTCGATCAGGAGCCTTTCCTCCAATTCGGTCAGGGAGGCTTCTACTTGTTCTTCGTTAAGTTGACCGTCTTTTTTTGCATCCGACAGTCTAATCATTCTCTTTGAAACAGAAATTTTCTCGATTATCTCGTCTAACTTTTCTCGAGAAATTAATCCGTGTTTCTCTTTAATCTTTGCTAGTTCCATTGCCGACTCATAAGTTACGTCAACAAGGTCGTCCTTGCTCATGTCGTCCGTTCTATAGCTAAGAAAGTCCTTCCAGGTGAAGCCTTCATCCAGGAGTTCGTAATGATCCATAAGTGTCTCGGCGTATTTGGAAAAACCGTATCTATCGGGGAATTCGAAAGCAAGGGATCCGGGGTCCAGGAAAGGAGTATAAGGAGAAATAAACGGAATTAAGTTGTCATCGGAGTGCTTTTCCAGCAGTCCGTCAATGAATTGAAGTGTCTTACTTATTGTGTCTCCGTTCTGACCGCTTAAGCCAATCATGAAGTATAGGTCAAACTGGTTGCAGCCCGCTTCGAAGGACCAGTCGATGGACCTTTTTAATTCTTCGTTCGTGTACCGTCTTCCCGCATCGACTCTTACCTCTTCGATCCCCGACTCGGGTGACATCTCTACGCTGAAATTATCTAGGGACTGGCCCAGTTTCATTAGGAAATTTCTATCGGGGGGCGTGAAGAATTCTAGTACTACGGGTATTTTCAAACCCTTTTTTTCGATGCGATCGAGAATTTCTAGACCGTAATCCTCGTCGGGAAAGGCTAAATCTCCTATAACAAACGCGGGAGCCTGGAATTCTTCTATTTTTTTGAGATCCTCGACTACCTTTTTCGGCGATCTTAGCGCTAATTCCTCTCGATTACAAACCCTTTTGTAAGAGTAATTTGACCCTCCGCAACCGGGACAGTTTTGATCACAGCCCTTTCTCGTCAGAACTGCCATTATCGGCCTTTTCAAGAACTCTTTAAACGGAAGAATATCCAGATTTCTGGACCTAAGGGTACTGCGGAATACGTATTCGTAATCAAGGGAAAAAGAATCAACTTCATTCGGTACGGAGGTTATATCGTTTACCTGGATGCCGGATTCGGAACGATAACTGAGATTTGGTACGGTATTGAACTTTTCGCCGTTTCTCAACTGACGAGTTAATTCGAGCATGGGATATTCAGTTGCGTCTCCCCTGATGACAAAATCTACTTCGGGAATTTGGTCAATAATTTCTTCGTGATAATAAGACGCCGATAACCCCCCCATAACTATTGGGGTATCGGGATGAATTCTTTTACAAAGCTTTGCCAGTTCAATAGCACCGTGAACGTGGGGTAACCAGTGAAGGTCTATTGCAATAAGGTTTGTGTTGACATCTTTTAGGTAATTTTCGGGGTTAAAGTTCCGGTCGCGGAGCATCTTAAGTGCAAGGTTTACAATTCTGACCTCGAAGCCGTTCCTGTCCAGTGTAGAAGCCAGCGATACAAAACCGATGGGGTACATTTCGAATACGGACTTGGAAGGAACCAAATCGTTTATCGGACCCCAGAGGATTGGCCTTTCTCTAAAATCAAAAATACTCGGGGGGTGTAAAAAGACGACGTCTGCTTTCATCTTTCCTCGCTTTCTAAATTAGTTGGCTCTTTTTCCGTAGCTAATGTCATAGTTTGTGCCTAATTAAAGTTAAATTGAAAATTGATAATTAATCTCAGTACTTTCGCCATAGTCGTGCTTAATATTTCGCGTTATTCTCCCTCCCCTGTTTAACTGGTAACTGATTTAATCTTATAACCCCGAGCGTACCCGAAACCTCGGGAGCCAGGTAAGGGGCAGAGGGTTAAATCCTAACATTAAGTCACCGTTTTTAATTTTTCGCGTAGTTTTCATTCAGTGCGAAAGAACTGAGTAATATTAGTTTCCGGGAAGAATTTACTCAAGTACGTTCGCCTTTCTTCGGGGTTTGGCTTAAGAATCTATTTTAGTCTGTAATATCGTCTTGTGCGTTCAGTTACATTCTAGTAAAATCAACCAACGTTTTCCTGACTGAAGAAAAAGTTTTACTCGAATAAATAGTATCGACGATTATCTGAAGTACTCAAAAATCCTAAAAGAAAGTCTGGGCAAAAAAGGATAATTTACCGAAATGTCGGGTAATACCGAACACAAGAGTCCTGATGAGACTGACGAGAATCACGAAAAAGTCAAAAAGATTTTTACCGATATAGCAAGAGATTACGATAGAGTGAATAAGGTAATATCTTTTGGACAAATTGACAGATGGCGGAAAAGATTGATTTCGAGAATGGTTTTGCCGAAAGATGGGTCCATCCTGGATCTTGGTTGCGGTACGGGGAAATTGACTCGGTTGATTGCGGAGAGAATGGGGGCAGGGAAAGTGGTAGGGGTTGATCTAACACCTGGGATGATCGAAATTGCAACTGATACCCTCCCTGGGGAATATAAAAGTTTGGTCGACTTTAGGCTTGGAGTTGGAGAGGACCTGGATTTTCAGTCAAACAGTTTTGACCTGGCCACTTCGGCTTTTACCCTGAGGAACGTGAACGATCTAGAAAAAGTTATTACCGAGATGAGGCGAGTAGTAAAACCCGGGGGAAGGGTGTATTCCCTGGAATTGGCTAAACCAGGAATTCCGGTGTTTGGAGCCCTGTATCGGTTTTACTTTAGGAAGTTACTTCCGGTTATAGGTGGGCTGGCTCAAGGTGATAAGGGTCCGTACCGATATCTTGTGGAATCTCTGAAAAGATTTCCAAACCAGGAAGGATTAAAACAACTTTATGAAAAGGCCGGTCTTGTGGAAGTAGAATACGAGGAGATATTTGGCGGGGTCGCGGCAATACACCAGGGGATAAAGAGGGGATAACTTAATGCACCTAATGGGAGATATACTTAGCCCAGTAAAAGAAGATCTACAGAGATTGGAAGAAGAGCTGGTTTACCTGGTGGATTCCGAACTCCAGCCGCTGACGAGCAGTTCCTCACATTTGCTGAACTCCGGGGGGAAGAGGTTGAGGCCGGCCCTGGTCCTCCTGTCCGGTAAACTTTTTGATTATAATTTCGAAAAGATAAAGCCGCTGGCGATAGCGGTCGAATTCGTACATATGGCGTCGCTGGTCCACGATGACGTAATTGATGACTCGCATTTCAGGAGGGGGTCCGAAGCCGTAAACCACAAATGGGGCAATAAGGTAGCAGTGTTGAGTGGCGACCTTCTTTATACATTTGCAGCGAGCTCGCTGACGAAGCTGGAAGACAGCAAGTACCTCAAACATCTGCTGGAAGCCGCCTTAGAAATGACGAGGGGGCAGGCTAGTCAAACGGTGGACAAAAACCAGACCGAACTCTCCTTCAATAGTTACGTAAAAAGAATAAAGCAAAAAACCGGTCTATTGATGGGAAAGAGCTGTCTTTTGGGAGCAAAAGCTTCAGGGGCGGGGAAACAAGCTCAGCGCAAAATGGAAACGTACGGGCTTAATCTGGGCCTTTCTTTCCAGATTACGGACGATTTGAAGGATCTAGTAGGATCCAAGGAAGAACTGGGAAAGGAGCCCGGCAATGATTTAAAAGAGGGTACGATTACTCTCCCCATAATGGTTACTCTTGAGAAGTCCCCCCGGAGCGAGATAATTCGGGAGTTATTGAAAAAGGAAAATCCCGGGAGGGATGAGATTGACAGGGGGATCGAAATAGTAAAGAGTTCCGGAGCCATTGAGGAAAGCTTAAAGTATTCAAAGAAATTTGCGAACAAAGCCAGATCGGCTTTACCGGAAACACTAAAAAACCCGGAAGTGGAAGATTCGCTCCGGATGGCAGCAAAGTTTTTTGGAGGCGAGGAAGTAAGGGGAAGGTCATATCTGGACCGTGGGCTACCAGTTTAGGTTGATCGTCCGGGAACCGCGAAGCTATCTGGGTGGAGTAGTTAGGGTTAAGGTGATCGGGTTCGGAAGCTAAATCTAAGTAGGTGGAATTGGTAAAAGTAGAGGAAGAAAGTGTCAGGTCAATATTGCATCGAACCGAGAAGATTTTTAACATTCTTAAACATCCTGCAACTTGAGATCCCTCCTGTAGATAGGGGGAGCAGATTAGGTGTGGCTGGTAGTTAGATTTGAGATGGTGTGTCAAAAAACAAAAAGACGGTGAATAACGTGAAAATATTTGGCCTAGATCTTCAACAATACGACCAAGAAAAGAAGCCGAGCTTTTATAGCAAGGAAAGGCAAGAAACAGTTACAATCCCGCTGAAAGGTGGATTCGGCTCTAGTTTATCTCCTGATGTCGAGGTGAGGGACGAAGTTGAAGCGGGAGAAATAATTGCCCGGGACGATAAATCAATCTCTACTCCCGCACTGGCTAGTCTGGCAGGAGAGGTAATTGAGGTAGTCGAATTAGCTAGCAGGCACGAAGAGACTGGGGAGGTACTCGGGTCGAAGATTCAAGGGGTAAAAATAAAAGCGTCTCCAGAGCAAGATGTAAAAGGAGAGGGAGTGGACTGGGAAAAAGAAAAGCCAAAAAATTTGAGAGAGTTATTTTATTTAGCCGGTTTAACCTCATTTGGTCAGACCGGGGTACCGACTGAGTTTAACAGTTCTTACTCCCGGCCTGAAGAAGTGAAGCACGTTATAGTAAATGGAGTTAAGACGGAACCCTTTGTTCGTCATTTGATTAATTACGAGGAAGAATTTCCTTCTTACAAAACCGGCCTTCAGATTCTTGCAAGAGCGTTTCCTAATTCCCCGATACATTTAGTTTTGGACGAGGGAACTATGGAAAAATTGGACACTATTTCCTCGAGCCAGCGGATTAAGGTTCATTCCGCCGAGACCGAGAGCTACATGAGTAAATCGAAAATGCTAGCCCGGGAGATACTTGGGGTAGAGAGCCTGGACGAGGGGGGATACTTACTTGATAAAGGGGTTCTGGCCTTACCAGAAATATTTCCTCTGGCTGCCTACAGGGCAGTTGTAGAAGGAGTTCCTTATATTCGGGGGAGGTTTAGCCTAAGTGGGCCTGCCGCTAAGGACGCGGTGATAGAAACTCCAATAGGAACCCCGGTTAAAAAAGCAATAGGAGAATACATTGATGAGGGGAAAGACGCTATCACTATCGAGGGAGGACCGCTATCGGGTAGTGAGTTAGAGGATCTTGAGTCCCCGGTTGGTAGGGATATGAGCTCTCTAGTTCAGCTTACCAAACCCCAGGGAAGTCAACTTTTAGCCTGGTTACAGCCAGGAATACGAAAAAATTCCTACACGAACGCGTTCTTCTCAGCTCTTGCTCCCGGAGGAAAAAAGGAAGCTAATTCGGGCCTTCACGGGGAAGAAAGGCCCTGTGTGTACTGCGGATGGTGTAGCGACGTCTGTCCTGTAGATATACTTCCGTACCAGATACTGAAAACTTATAATCACGATATGGTAGACGAAGTTAATAGGTTACAGCCTCAGCGCTGTGTAGACTGCGGTTTATGTTCCTACGTATGTCCGTCAAAGTTACCGTTGAGCGATGCTGTTAAACAAGCAAAGAAAGGCCAGCAAGGAGATCACAACAATTACGTAAAGTACGAGGAAGACGAAGAGGGAAGGATTACGGTAATGACAGAAAAGGAAGAGATAGGAAGAGGTGAGGAGAGTGAATAAGTTAGAGCGGCTACTGTCAGAAATATCTAGTTATACGGAAGATCATCCTTATCTTCAGTACATAACAGAGGTAATTGACACGGTTCGCTCGATAATATTTGAACCGGGAGTAAGTGCCGAAGAAAGTCCGTTTTTGAGAGATTATATAGAAATAAAGCGCTATATGTTTGCGGTAGTTCTAGCAGTTGCACCCGCGGCTCTGGCTTCAATTTATTTCTACGGATGGCGTGCCCTGGCCATGATTGTAGTGTCTTACGTGGCCGGAGGAATAGCGGAAGTGGCTTTTACGTTGATAAGAAAGGAAGAAATTACGGAAGGTTTCCTGGTCACGGGAATATTGTTTCCGCTAATCCTACCGCCCAATACTCCTCTGTGGATGGTAGCTGTGGGAATAGTGGTGGGGGTTATTTTAGGAAAAGAAGTATTTGGTGGTACTGGATACAATATTTTTAACCCTGCACTGGTGGGAAGAGTATTCCTGACGATAACCTTCCCGGTCTCAATGTCTTCTGAGTGGGTTGTACCACTAACGGGGGGATGGGCCGGATTCAACCAGTTCAGTGTCGACACGGTCACGTCTGCGACTCCACTCGGAGTTTTTGCAAACGCTGGAACGCTGACATCGCTGAGGAAGCTTTTCCTGGGTAATATCCCGGGGTGTCTTGGGGAAACGTCAGCGTTGTTGGTACTTGCAGGCGGGGTTTTTCTGATTTTGGCCAGGATAATTGACTGGCGTGTCCCCGTTTCCTACCTGGGATCCGTTTTTCTATTTTCCACTCTGGGTATGTACCTGTGGCCAAACCAAGTCGCACCACCGCTGTTCCAGCTGCTCGCCGGGGGACTTATGTTCGGTGCTATTTATATGGCTACGGACCCCGTTTCTTCTCCGACTACAAAGGAGGCTAGATGGGTTTACGGTGTATTTCTTGGAGTGATGACCGTATCTATAAGGGCGTTTTCCGGTTACCCGGAGGGTGTGATGTTTTCCATATTATTGATGAATATGTTTGCACCTCTGTTTGACGAGATGGTAATGACACTTAGATACGGACCGGTCCAGAAACCCTATAAATAAGGTTACGGTGATAGAATGAAGAAAGAAGTTTGGATGGTAACCATATTGGTTGTGGTAGCGACGGTCAGTGCGGGAGTGCTTGGGTTGGTAAACGTTACAACTAGACCAATTATAAAACGAAACGAGGTCAGAAAGTTGCGAGAGTCCGTGCTGGAATCAGTTCATGTTGGTTACACCTCGGGCAATCTTACGGATAAGTTCGAATCGGAAATCAAGGAGAAAGAGGTAGAGGGGAAGCAATTTTACCTGCATTATAATGACGAGGGAGAAATGACGGAAATTGCCTTTAAAATTAGTGGTTCGGGATTTCAGGGGCCTATAACTGCGATAATATCGATGAAACCCGACCTGGAGACTATAGTTGGTTTGGAGATCCTGAGCCAGCAGGAAACACCGGGACTTGGCGCCAGGATCACGGAAGAAGCATTTCTCCGCCAGTTTCATGGAAAAGTAGTAAGGCCTGAATTGTTGGTGGTAAAGAATGCCGGAGGGGCCAAAAATAAGGTGGATGCTATCACCGGAGCTACAAGAACTAGCAAAGCTGTCCAGCGCATCATAAACGATCACGTGAAGAACGTGCGGAAAAATATACTTACTGAAAAAGTAATGGAGAGATTGAGCCATGAATAATACAAAAGATATCTATACTGCTGGATTGTGGGAAGACAACCCGGTATTTAGGCAGATGCTGGGTCTCTGTATTACTCTGGCAATAACTAATAAGGTAGCAAACGGCGTAACTATGGGTGTAGCGGTATTCTTTGTGCTTACTGCCAGTTCTTTTGTCGTTTCGCTATTAGGGGATACAGTGCCTCGAAGAGTCAGAATACCGGTTTTCATGCTGGTAATTGCTACGTTCGTTACGTTGGTCTACATGTTTTTGCGAGCCTTCTTTATGCCCTTGAGTCAGGCACTGGGGGCCTACGTGGGGTTGATTATTACCAACTGCATAATACTGGGGAGGTTGGAATCCTTCTCCAGTGAGAACACACCCTGGGATTCGGTCGTTGACGCCGCAGGTGTAGCAACAGGATTTGCTTTTGCGTTGATAGCGATGTCAGTTGTAAGGGAACTCCTGGGGTTTGGAACTTTATTTGGCATACAGGTTATGGGAGCAGGCTGGACCCAGTGGGTAAGTATGATTCTGGCTCCCGGTGGTTTCCTTGTGCTCGGGTTGTTGATATGGGTCCAGAGAGCAATTTCACCCGTTGAGGAGGGCTAACATGAATTACATCTCAATTCTTATAGCAGCCATATTTGCTCATAATATTGCGCTGAGATATTTCCTTGGCTGGTGTCCCCTTGTATCCCAGTCTAAGAAACTATCCTCAGCCTGGGGTATGGGGGTTGCTGTTACGCTGGTAATGACAGTCACCAGCGCCGTTAACTGGCCCGTGTACCACTACCTCCTGGTACCGTTCGGACTGGAGTATCTACAGTATATTGCTTTTATAATCGTGATAGCGTCAACAGTACAGGTTCTGGAAATGGTTATCGAGAGGTTCTTCCCTTCCCTGTATACGACAATGGGAGTCTTTTTGCCGCTTATAACGGTCAATTGCGCAATTTTGGGTGTCTCGTTATTCATGATTCTGAGAGACTACACCCTGCTAACCGGTATAGTTTACGCAGTGGGTAGCGGTATTGGCTGGTCAGTAGCGATTGTTTCACTTGCTTCTATTCGGGAGAAATTAAGATTTGCCAAGGTACCAAAGCCACTTCAGGGCCCGGGAATTACTATGTTGATAGCAGGAATAATGGCGTTTGCTTTTCTCGGATTTTCGGGGATGGTGGGGATTAAATAATGAGAAATCTGAGGAGGATGGCGGGCTTAAATAATTAGTCCGACCGTTGTGAAAGAACTGAGTAAGGACTCATTGACTTCGATGAACAAGGCAAGAGCTCTCTTGATTGGCAGTAGGCCCTGGTCCTTTCCCATGACTATTGTATCAGTACTCGTGGGAACCCTGTTAGCCGTAAAAGCGGGGAGCTTTAATCTTGTAAACTTCGTCGTCGTACTTTTGGGTATGGTCTTATTTCACGGAGCTACGAACTTAATAAACGACTATTTCGATTATCAATCAGAGGTCGATAGCAAGGACTCTCCTACGGCTAAGTACAGAAGGCAACCTTTAGTAGAAGGTTGGTTTGAACCGAGGGAATTACTTACTTACTGTACAATAATTTATTTGTGCGTTGCTGCAACCGGGGCTTATCTAACCTACTCGAGTGGCCCGATTGTTATAGTGCTTGGGATGATTGGTTTTGCAGCCAGTTATCTATATACGGGGGGCAATGTAAAGTACAAATACCTTGGGTGGGGTGAGCTATCGGTATTTTTAGTCTGGGGGCCTCTTATGGTTACCGGTGCCTATTACGTTCAAACCGGAGAGTTATCAATTAAGCCCGTGCTTCTCTCCCTCCCCCTTGGCCTTCTGGTTGCTCTGGTTCTGCTCGCCAATAATCTCAGAGACAGGAATTACGACGAGAAGGCGGGAGTAGAGACCGTGGCAACGTTGCTGGAAAAAGATGACGCTCTTCTCCTCTATTTTTTTATGGTTAGCGCTACTTACGCAATTCTTGGATTTCTAATTATGGGAAAAATTATCGGTCTCTGGGGGTTGCTGGGTCTTTTGTCGTTCCCAATGGCTTATAAGTTAGTTCGGACGTTTTTAAAGGAAGTGCCTGAAGATGCGGATGCCAGAACGGCTAAATTGGTGGTCACTTTCGGAGGATTACTGACGATTTCTTTGTTTTTCGAGACCGTATTATAGTGCAAACAAGGGAAGGCCGGAGAAAAATACTTTATCTGGTGCTCCTGGCGTATGGGTTCTGGTTTGTCACGTTTTACCTAAATCCGTATAACTTCTGGCTGGAAATGAGCGTTTCGGTATTGATCCTTGCTGGTTTGTCTCTGCGAACGTGGAAGAGTTATGACCGGTTGGTTGACTGGAACTATAGGAGTATTTTACTGGGTATAGGATCAGCTGTCGGTCTATATGGAGTGTTTTGGGTAGGTAATTTTGTAGTCACAAATCTGATCCCGTTTGCTGAAGGCGAGATCGCGGCAGTATATAGCAACTCGAGTTCGGCAATAATGCCGGTGATTGGAATCTTACTTGTTACAGTGATAGGTCCGGGCGAAGAGATATTCTGGCGGGGAACCGTGCAGGAAACGCTGGAAGAGAGGTTTGGAGAGTTGATAGGGTTGACAGCGGGAGCATTGTTATACTCGCTAGTCCACGTCTGGGCGCTTAACCTGACATTGCTGCTTGCTGCGTTGGTTTGTGGGATTGTCTGGGGCTGGATGTATCGGGTGGAAGATAACCTTGCTCCCCTGATAGTCTCTCATTCTCTATGGAGTTTATTGATTTTTGTTATATTTCCCGTTTGAGATTTTACCGAGGAGGAAAACACCAAAATGACCAAATCAGAAAACACTGACCTTACGAGAAGAAAG
>JBDGQU010000132.1:0-12139 GCA_042218715.1 Bipolaricaulia bacterium
TGGGTCAATTTTTCGTTTTTCAAATCCGAGGTTATCTTTACAATTGTATTTTTTTTATATGCCCCGCCCTGGGGGCGGGGTTCATGATTGAAAAGGAGTTTTTTGACGGGTCTAATCCGTAGATAATTTTATGGCTTCGTGTGTGCAGGCTCGGATGCAGTCACCACATCCAATGCACATTCGAGGTGACGGTAGCATGGGGGGATCGTCTTGTTCTTCCTGGATTAACACGCCAGGTGAACAAGCCAATTTCGCCGGGCATTCTTCTCCCCCCTCCGAGTTATAACATTCAGAGGCCGGACAAGAATTATAATCAACTATAACGTGTTTAGACGGAGTCATTGGTTTTTTCTAACCGCTTACGAGAAAGTCGATTTTCACCTAAAATTTTAACCGGGTCGGACTCATCCATTTCATCACTTTTAAAATTATAAAATAAGATTCCGGGATAACAAGCTAAACTGTGTTTGGGCCGGCAGCCCGGTAAACAACAGAAGGTATAATCGATAAAGTTAAGTCAGGTTGGTGAATTTAGTCTTAGATGTCATATAATTATGAAAGAATCGAGAAATGTAACTCACTAAATTCCCTTGAACCACTAATCCCGCGTTCATAGCAGCGAGGAGGTAAAAATGACTCCGGAAAACACAGACGAAGAAAAACTCAAGTCCCTGTTAGAATACGGAATAAGTCACAATTCTGAACACGAGGAAGAAATAAACGAATGGGCTAAAACGGCGAAACAACTAAATGCGCACCAAGCTCACGACCATCTAATAAAGGCTTCTGAAGAACTTGGAAAAGTAACCGACAATTTAGCCAAAGCGTTAAAACAATTGAATAAAAAGGAAGGGTAAAATATGTGCCTATCAAAAGCATTCGTTGAGACTGAAGGAGATAAGAAACTCCTGGTGAAGGACGTATCTTCGGTGGAAGTAGATAACGGTAAACTGCTTTTCACCACCGTACTGGGTGAAGAACAAGTAATTAAGGGCACTATTCAGTCCATCGACTTCAGGAATAACGAGTTACTTCTGGAGAAAACAGAAGAGGCCAAATAACTATAGCCAGGCTTAGCGCTGGATCCCGTATTATGGTTTAACTAGTTGGCGCATCCATGTATCTTATCCTGTTAGGTCTCAGCGTTTTCGCTACCTCTTTAGATTCAACCAGGAAAAGGGGCACAGTTATATGAAACTAAGGAAATCTCTTACCGTCGACAAAATTTACCGCAAGGTAAAGGACTACGATCTGGTTCTCACGGCGGAACCTTCCCTTGCAGATGCCCTGAACAATAGAGTAGAAGCTCCGAGGTTAGGAAAGCTGGCTTATACGCCGCGGAAACTAATTAGCAGGCGGTTTCAGAACGAGGATTTAAATGGGGAAAAAGAACTATTTCTGGAGCTAGTTCGGGAGACGGATTTGACCTGGAAAATGGCTGCTCATTTGCTCGCCAGAACGATTGATTACTGGCAGGACGTAGGCAGTTTGGATAGTTTCTCCGAGAGAACAAAACTGGATAGGGAAAAAGTCGAAAAGATCCTTCCTGTAATCAAAAATATTTCTAACATTTACCGGGAAATGGAGGACTACGAAATTCCTTCGGATCGTGAGTTATGCGTAGTGGGGTTATATCAATTCACAGGGCTAGACAGGTCCGTACTGCCGGACAGTTTTGAAACGCTGGAACTATTTACTGGTAAAGAAGTCAGGCTAGAGCCGTTTAGGGTCTTTAGTTCGGCAAACCAGGTCGTAGGGGGTACGATAGACAATATAAAACGTTTGGGGCCAGAGTCGACGGCTGTAGTTGTTCATCCCGATAGCACTTACGATCCATTATTACGGTCCTACTTAAAAGCTGAGGAGGTAAGCTTCCAGGCTTCGGAAAAGCTTCAGGAGTCCGAATCGCTACGAACTTTACTGGAACTTCTGTCCCTCAGCCTGCGCCCCAATAGACTAAAACTTAAGGACGCGGAACCGGTGTTCAATAAGATGGGGATGGGAACTCCGAAACAGAAAGAAGAGGAGTATATTACTAAGTCCGGTTCTCCGAGAGTCGAAAAGATACGCGATATCTTACATCGAATCGCCGATAGTACTTTTGGGGAAGTAGTTGGGATTGTCAAGCAAAATGGGCTAGACGTCAATCCGCAGCTGGAAGAGGTCTTAAAGGGTCTACGTCTCTGGACGAAGCACGTTTCACTGAAGAGACTAAATGATCTTCAGTATTACTTAGACAGCTTTTCGATAGAAATTGACGAGTCGGATAAAGGTGTACTGCTCGTAAACCCGGGAGCCGTAGCATACATCGATAGGCCTGTTGTTTTCTACCTTGGGATGTCAACCAAGTGGGATACGAAAGTGGATAGAAGACCATGGCGCGACCTGGAAAAGATCAGGCGTCGTAACCTGAACAACTTCAAAGCGCTGCTCCAGAACGGGGACCGGCAGCTTTACATGGTGCAAAACCACCGGATGAATCGAGAGGTAACCCCAACTACTTACTTTAACGAGCTCCAGCCGGAGGAGTTTTCCAGCTTTGCCGGTGGAAAAGAAGGCAAGGACTACGTACTTCACGAGATAACCGGACCCGAAGCAACGAAGTTTGACCACACTCACGTTAACCTCGTTCCCGAAAAAGTTACGACAGTTAGCAAAACAGGGCTAAATCAACTCGTCCAGTGCCCGCGTGATTATTTTTTCTCCCGTCTTGTTGAAGAGCCGGACAGGGAGTATTTCAGAAAGGGAAACGTCTTTCACGAATTTGCCGAATTTTACGCCAATTATCCGGAATACGTTAAAGAGAAAGATCCTGAATATTTCGTTGATCTGATGGTTAACAGAATGAAATCTATTGTCGATGACGACGAAGTGCCAAAGTTGAAAACAGAGTTTCGACTCGGATTTCAATTACTAAAACACTATCTGGAGAGCCGGGATTTAAATGTAACTCGTCTGGATAACTCAGGGTATAGCCCAAGCGAAGAGAGAAACTACTTCGCCAATCAACTCGACAGGTCACTTGAGCGAAGATTTACGGAGATGATTTTCTTAAACGAAGAGTTAGGAGTTAGAGGAAAGGTTGATCTCGTGACTGGTAACGAGCTTGTAGATTACAAAACAGGAGCCAAAAAGAGCTCGAGCCATATAGTGAGAAATTCTAACCCCGAGCTCTTCGACGAGAAACCCGATTTTCAAGCTTTAATTTACCTTTCGCACCACAGGACCGTAGCAAAAAGAAGGAAGCTTAAGTTTACATTTTTTCACGTCCTGGAGGACCCGGGGAGCATTATCAGGGGGGATTACGACCTCGATGATTTCGTTACCTCGGTGACCTATTACCCCTGGACCTTCGACCAGTTTTTAACCAGGGACGAGGTATTTGAAGCGGCGAACACTACAAACAAAAGGGAAAAGTTACTGGAACCCCTGGGTAAGGAGAAGTTCTCAGAAGTGATGTCGAAGCTTAACTTCGAGTCCGAAGATTTTTACTCGAAGGATACAGCTGAAAAATACCGGCAACAACTGGAAGAACTCTTTAGCGAATACTTAGATATAGGGCGAGGGAAGGATGTAACGCGGAACCAATTGGAAAAAGCGACTGGGTCGATCTTGAGAACGACTTTACATGGTTTGAGAACTGAAAATTACTTCAAAGAAGATGTCGACAGGTTCGAGGATTTTTTAGCCGAGACACTCGTTCAGCTCAACAAATGGAAAAAAACGAGATTTCCAGTTGGGAATAAGGATCTAGAGAAGATTAATCACAGGGACCTTATTCTGGCCGGGGAGGGAAGATGAGCCCGGAACCGAAAGGCAACCAGAAGAAAATAATAGAAAATACTGAGGGTATTTATCTTGTAGATGCGGGAGCCGGTACGGGTAAAACTTTTACGGTATCCAGACGCTATGCTAAACTCCTGGAAAAGGGAGTCAAACCGGAAGAAATATTTCTCGCGACGTTTACGGAAAACGCGGCGGAGAACATGAGGGAAGAAATAATCAACTACTGCGACTGGAATCTCTCCGAACTTAGAGAAGCACCTATTTCCACTTTCCACGGGTTTTGTCAGCAACTGCTACTGAGGGAAGGATTCAATGCTCCCGCCGTAATAGGACTCGATGAGGCCATAACGGGCAACACCAGGACTATCTCGAACCGAGTTCAGGAGATGAGAGAATTTTCGAGCTTTTACGATTCTTTCCGGAACGAACATCCCGAGTACAGCGATTTCTATCGGGTTGTGTACGAAAATTCCCAATTGCTAGAGTTAATAAAGTCGCTTGCAGTAAAAGGTATATTCCCAAGTTCGTCCGGTTGGTACAGGGAAGGTCAAGAACTACTTTCGGGTAATTACGAGAAATACGTCGACGAGCTCAATCAAATTAATGCTCCGGTTCCCGGGGAAAGGGGAGACAAGCAATCAGAACTTCTTAACCGGTTATCAGGAATGAAAAACAGGACCTTTCAATCGGACGATGTCGGCGGGAGAAGTGATATAAAATCCGGAAAGCAGGTAGACCCAGAAGTAATGAAGGAGGCCTTTCACAAGAGCAGAGACGAACTCTTTAAGTTCATTCACGACCTATATATTGAATATATCGAATACGCTCTGGGGAAAAACTACCTAAACTTTTCGTTCCAGCTAATGTTTGCTTACCTCCTGCTCATGGAGGAGGATCAGCTAAGGAATTCGATTCAATTCGACCACGTAATGATAGACGAATTCCAGGATACGAATGAAATTCAGTTTAAGTTATCCCTCCTCCTATCGGAAACGGGGAATATTTTGGCTGTGGGTGATTGGAAACAGAGTATTTTCGGATTCCAGTATGCTTCGATAAAGAACATAACAGAATTCGAGGATAGGCTTGCAGGGTATCACGAGCAGATCAACCGGGACAAAAACCGCACCCCCTACACCCCTGACGACGTCAAAGAGGTATCGCTGAGACGCAACTACCGGTCCTCTCAAGAAATACTAGATTTTTCTGAAGGAGCTTTACGGGTTCCGGGGAAGAAAGGGGAGAGAATCGGGTTAAACCGGGACATTGTCTCACTAACAGCAGCAGAAGATAAAGTAGATACCGAAATAGCCTCGTTTGTCTCGGAGTCAGAGGTAGACGCAGTTCTGACCCGGCTAATTGAAGTTGTAGAAGGTGAGGGTTACCAACTAGATGGAGACACACTGGAGTATAAAGACGTAGCCATTTTTTCCCGAACCAGAGCGTTTGCTCGCGAGCTGGATAAAAAGGCGAGAGAGATAGGGGTTCCTGTAGCCTACGAGGGAGGGGCAGAAATATTCAAGACGGACCCCGGAATTGTGCTTCTAGCCTGGTTGAGAGTTCTAGAGGATAAGCACTCAACTAAAGGCTGGAGCGTTATTCTGGACGAAGCGGGTTATAATATAAAGGAAGTTAAAACCATCCTGGAGGACGATAACTTCCCTCCCGATACACTTGAATTCAGAGAACTGCTGGCGGAATCAACCGATGTGGGAACTATAGCGAGAAAAGTTTTCGTTCGTTATGGTTTTGACAATTCCTTTACCGACGCAATAATCGAAGTGCTCCAGAATACTTTCGAGTCTTCTTACATGAATCTAGGCACAGTGGTCCAGTTTATTGAGAGAAATATTTCCGAAAACGAGACTTACGAAGTCGATAGCCCGAAAGAGGAGGCGGCTACGGTTCAGACCATTCATGCTGCTAAGGGGCTGGAGTATCCCGTTGTCTTCCTGGCAAATATGAACAGTCATACTTTTCCCAGTACTAATTCCGGGGGAAAGAGGATATTCTACGACGATCTAATAGGTTTGAGGGCTAGAAAGGTTTACTCCAGGACGGACGGTTTCCTCTACGACAATCTCGAGACCTACCTTACGTCCAGAGTATCCGGGGTTGACTACGACGAAGAGCGACGACTGCTCTACGTCGCCATGACCAGAGCGGAAAACTACTTATTTCTTTCCGCCGAGAAAGGGAGCGAGGGCAGATTTTTCAAGAACCTGGATACGGAACCGGAGGTGTTGGAGCCCGACCTCGGGGCAATTGAAGTAACAAAATTCGGTAAGTCCAGAGAATTACTAAAAGTAAAACAGCCGGAATCAATCCGCCCCCGAAAAACGGCAGTTAGCAGTGTCTCCGAGATTTCCACCACGGGTCAATCATCTGGAAGGGGCCGAGAGTTCGGAAATATGATTCACTCGTTCGCCGAGAAGCTGGTCCGAGGCAAAGATGTGAACCTATCCAAAGGGGAAGAAGGAAGTAAGGACAAGGAAAACGTTCGTAAATTCATAGATTCCCTATCGGGCAAACTACTATCCGAGCAGGAAGTACTAATACCTCGGTACGAGGGAAACGAAAAGATAGTTTATCACGGGTCAATAGATTTGCTCCATATTCTGGACGACCGGGTGGACGTAATTGATTTCAAGACTGACATCGATAGGACTAATGAACCCGAACATCGAAAACAACTCGACCTTTACGTCGAAGCAATTTCTTCTGAATATCCGGATAGGGAAGTCAGAGGACTTATTTTTTACTCAAAAGACGGTAGCCTGGAAGAGGTAAGCGGCCGCTAATCTGTCCCCCTGACGGACTAAATATAGATCATCGCAGTACTAACTTAAGCTTAAAAAAGGACCTTAACCGTTGTTGGTTCCCGGTTTTCCCTTGATAAGAGGACTACGTTTTCTAACCTCTCCTTCACTTCCTCAGAATGAGTTATGAGAAATATCTGCCCAAATAAATCATCCAAATTTCTCAACGCCTGGAGGATATTTTGTCGTCTTTGTTGATCCTGGCTCCCGAATATTTCGTCGAGCACTATGAAGTTGACGGGCCGACCGGACCGCCGAGCGACGAGCTCCGATATCGCAACCCGAAGACAAAGGTTAGCGAGATCAGTTTCTCCACCGGAAAACCTGTCGAGAGGGTAAGGGTTTCCATCCTCGTAAACGCTTACGAGGTAATTATCGTCGATAGTTAACTTTCTATACCGCCCGTCCGTAGTACGTTCTAACAGGCTCGACGCACGTCGAGATAGGACAGGTCGTATCCTGTTCAATAGATCGAGTCTGAATTGATCGAAGTAATTGGAGACCCTCTCCAGCAATAACTTGTCCTCCCGCAACTGGTTAAGCCTGTCTCGTTTATTTTCCTCGTTTTCGATATCCTCCTTAAGATGGTTAATTTCCGATTTTAGGCCTGCCAGGTTTTCTGTTTCCTCCGCGTATTTATCCTTTAATGAATCCTTTTCTTCTCTTAGTTCCTTCAAATCCTCTTTTAACTCGCTGAACTCTTCCCTGTCAAATTCTACGTCGTTCAATCTCCTCTTTACGTCCCGAAGTTCGGTTCCTGTATCCTCAAGTTTATCTTTTAAACTCCCGACTTTGGCTTCAACTTTGGAAATGCGTTTTGTTTCCGCGAGAAGGTTCCTGTAAGTCTGATAATCTTCCTCTAATTTATCCAGATCTTTCTTAACGTCCTCGTATTCTTTTTCGTCGTAGTCCACCTTACCTAAATCCTCAAGTTCAACCTTCAGTTCTTTCCGCTCCTCTTCGAGGTTCTTTATTCGTTTGCGCAGGTCTTCCGCTCTATCAGTTAAAGAAACCCTGGTTCTGTTCTTTTCCTCTAGCTCTTCAATAGACTTATCCAGTTTCTCTTTTCTCTCTTCTGTACTTTCAAGACGGTTTAAGATTTTTTTCTTTTCTTCTTTTATCTCTTTAATTTCCTTTTTTATATCTTTTATATCTTCTCGATAATGGTTTATTACTGTTTCGTAGTCGTCGTCCAGCGGCCTCTTACACACCGGACAATCTCCCTTTTCCCCCAGGTCTTCCACGTGTTTTTCTTTCTCTTTTAGTTCCTCCAGCTCTTCCTGACGTTTCTCTAACGAACTTTCGAGCTCGGCTCGCCGGGTCTTTAATTCCGTTATAGCCTCGTCTTCATTTTTTCGTTTAGCTTTTTTCTTATCGAGCTCCCCGGGGACATCTTCGTACTCTTGTAGTTCTTCCTTTACCTCGTTAAGTTTTGACCTTTCACGGTTCAGGGTTTCTTCTTTGGATTCCAGGCTGGATTCGAGTTCTTTTTTATCGCGATACCTGTCCTTCTTTTGCTCGAGAGAGTTTTTCCGTCGTTCTAATTCTTTGTACGTTTCTGCAACTCCTTCTAACTCCTCGGCCTTTTCCTTTTTAAGGTTAAGCTCTTTTAGTTCTTCTTTTCTCTCTTCAATATTCTCCCGATAATTACTTAGTCTGGTCCGCAAATTTTCCTCAATCTTTTCAAGTTCTGAGAGTTTATCTTTTTTGTCTTCAAGTTCCTGAAAATCGGCCTCTCGTCGGTCTATCTTCTCGTTTAACTCATTTAACTTATCTTCGAGAGAGGATACCCGGTTGATCGCTTCGGCTCTTAAATTTTTCTTGTTCTTCAACCGATCCTGCATTTCAGCTAAATCGTCCAGTTGACCCTCAAGCGCTTCTGCCCGCTGCCTTTTCTGGCGTGCATCCGCATCTATTTCCCTTCTGGCTGCCTTTATCCTGTCTATGTCAAGCAATTTGGCAAATAATTGTCGTCGCTCTTCCGGCCCCCCTGAGGAAAGATCCCTGACCTCGTTCTGTTTGGAAAAGACGCTTCGGAAAAATGAACTTTCCTTCATTCGGAGAAGCTCCTGTTCTACGTACCTCGTAACTCCCTGGAAACTCTCAGCCAGCGTCTCATTTGAATTCCGAATATAGGCTTTCGGGGACAGACTCGTTCCTGTCATACTCCGCTCCAGCTCGTAGTTATCTCCGTCCAGCCGGAACTTCATTTTCACTCGACAGGTAGAGGAGTCAGGCGCACTATCCAAACGAAGGTTGTCTCTATTCGTTCTCAGAGCAGAGCTTCCATAAAGAGCCCAGGACAACCCCTCCAGGATAGTCGACTTCCCGGACCCGTTAGGTCCGAGGATTCCAATCACTCCCTCCGGAAATTTAAAAACCTGTTCCTCGAAACAACGAAAGTTCTCCAACTCCAGCTTGCGGATTATCAACTGTCATCCTCCTCGTCAAGAGCTAATGACAGGTATTTCTGACCGGTCTCAATGAGTCTATCGGAATCGAGCTCTTCGGATATTTCGGCTCTGTTTTCCATGAAGTCGGAAAACTCCGTCCTCAGGTCCGCAAACGCCAGAGAAGTTCCGGTTTCGCCAAACTCGTCCGTTGAGATTAGCTGGAAGTTCGTCTCGAACGACTTCTCCCTTAATCCTTCCAAACAGCTTTCTTCTAGCATAGAGATGGCGTTCTCGTCTACGCCTCTTATCTTAAGAGAAATCAGGCTTCCGGCTATTTCTCCATCAGCGGGCAACCGGTCTTCTATCTCCTGCTGAATTTCATTAACGGTAAGGTCTTCGCCGTTTATCGAGCCAAGATTAATAAAGTTTCTGGTTTCGAGAAGTTTCTCTTCGCACCTGATACCCTCTTCGTCAAAGTGGACGTGAAGAAAGCCTGGTTCGTAGTCCGATTCGTTGAATGAAAACCGCTCAGGTGCTCCGGGGTACATAGCTTTAGCCGGAGAGGATAGTTCGATTTCCATCCTTTTGTGATAGTGGCCCAGGGCGACGTAATCGAACCCAAGGTCATCGAGAATACCTTTATTCAGGTAATGTTCGTTAAATTCACCTGAAAAAACCTCGTCTTCCAGGGTACTAATCCCCGCGTGGATCACTAAGATGTTCCAACGGTAGGACTCTTCGGGCTCCAGAACCTCTATGCTCTCGGCAAGTTTATCCTCCGTCGGGGCATCAGATACCGCGTGAACCAGGGTCCGGCCTACGGGAATCTTCCTATAACCGGAACCATTTAACTCAAGGTCCGAGGTCACCGCCTCGATATTCGCCAACCGATCCAACGCCCGGGTTATTGTACCCGTCGTAGAGATCTTTGGTGTGTCGTGGTTACCTGCGATAAGTACGGTAGGAATACCGGCCTCGGATAGTCTCGCGAACTGCTCCGTAGCCAAATTCACGGCTCGGTTGGTCGGGCGGACTTTGTCGAACAGGTCCCCGGCGTGAATCACGAGGTCCGGATCAAGGGCCAGGATTTTGTCAATGACGCTCCGAAAGGCGTCGTAAACGTCTTGCTCCCTTTGATTGATGCCCGTATCAGAATCGACCCGGTGGAACTCCCTGTAACCGAGGTGCGTGTCGGAAAAGTGAATTAGCTCCATCTACGAGAACTCCCCGTTAGTCATTAGTTAAATTGAGTAGCTCGCGCTCTCAATTATCTCTGGTTTCAAAGTATAAGAGAAAAAGGTGAATTGATTAATTGACCGCTTTTTGTATAAGGCAATCCCTTTTCTGGTTCTTCAGACTTCAGGAAATTCTATCGAACCGATCGAGGGTGATAAGTGTTTTTAGGGTGAGAATTCCCGTCCACTCAAGCTCTGCTCTCTCCCATTCTGATTCAAATTGTCCCCACTCCCAGCCGGGCCTGATTGTTTCGTTTTCAACTATGCTATCTACGAGAAAATCTAGGTTCTTTTCCAGCATGGTCTCGGACAACCCAAATCGGGGAGCTTCAGGTCCCGGAACGAAATCAAGTGGCTGAGGTGCTTGAGAATTCCACTGATCAGGATCCCTACACACAAGCTGCTCCACGGCTTTAGTCAGTTGCTTTTCAACGTCCTTCGCTGCGCCCGAGGGAAGGTTCCTGTAGAGTTTTAAGTAGCAGTAAACTTCGTGTTCCGATTCGAATTTTTTCCTCTCGTTGATCTTACGAATAGCTGCGGTTACCAATTCTTCCGTATCAATAGCATTTGAGAAACCTTTATATTTTAACCCGTAAGCAAGTATTTCCGCGGTTGGATTCCCCCAAAATTCGTCCACGGGAGTTCTGCCTTTTTTCTCGTTATAGTGCCACCAGGGCGCGTGGGGAAAGTTATTTATCTCCGGAGAAGCCGCGAACCAACGGTTGTGCTCCGGCTGAAAAGAGCTTTCCAGATAATTAATACCTGACTCGATAAGATCTCGTCCAACTTCCGAATCCTTACCCAATCTTTCTATATGTTGAAAGGCCACCGTAGTTGAAATCGGCGAGGAAAAAGGTAATCTCAAATCAGGTTCCAGACCGTGGCCGAACCCGCCGTCAGGATTTTGATAGTTCTTTAGTTCGAGTAAGGATTTGACTGAATCGTCATCGTTAAAAACGTGGTTGTAAGTATTTCTTTCCAGCGCTCTTGCGGAATGTAGTACGAACTCACTTGCCGCATCAAAAGATTCGGTAGTCAGCGTTTTTGTTCCCATAGAAAACTCCTTGTAAACTCACTGCAGTGATGGCCTCGGTTAAGACCGGTTAAAAGAACAGAATTGAAACGGGCCGAAAGTATTTACATAACACTCTAAAACCAATCATCCAACAGCAACTCTAACAGCAATTTATGTGATAGTAACAAGGTAATTTTACTACATCAAAAGTTATTTATCCATTAGCCCGAATTCGAACTTTTAGTTAATAAGAATTTACTTGCAACTTGTAATCGTTATTATAGAATTATGACAAGTCGTTAGAAAAATAACTTAAAAAGAGGAGGTAAAAATGGCAAAAAGAAATGTAGAATTGATAGAACAAAAGGGCATCGATATAGAAGATCTAACGGAAAAATTAATAGATGCCGCCGCCGCGGAGTTTACTACTTACTATTACTATACCAATCTCCGGGCCCACACCGTTGGACTTGAAGGAGAATCAATTAAGGAGATTGTTGAAGACGCCCGACTGGAAGATCGGAACCACTTCGAAGCTCTTACACCAAGAATCTACGAACTGGGAGGAAGTATACCAAACGACGTCAGTGAGTTTTCCGATAGGGCTGCCTGCATGGATGCAAAATTACCCGATAACCCAACCACTGAAAACATACTGGAAGTTCTACTGGACGCTGAAAGGTGTGCTGTAGGAGTATATACGGATATCTGTAACTATACTCAAGGGAAGGACCCAAGGACTCACGAACTGTCAACCGCTATTCTCCACGAAGAGACTGAACACGAAGCCTGGTTCGAAGAACTTCTTACGGGGGAACCTTCCGGGCACTTTAGAAGAGGTGAACCCGGAGTAAGTCCTTACGTCTCAAAGTTCATTCAAAACAAGTAATA
>JBDGQU010000133.1:0-1146 GCA_042218715.1 Bipolaricaulia bacterium
ACGACAACGAGAAAGTTATTCGGCAGTGCAAATTGTCCGCCGTTTATAGCTACCGGGAAATTCGGCATAACAAGCGCAAGTTCTGTCTATTCCATTACCCCATTCGGGACTGGAACCAGCGGTTCAAAGGCGCAATCCACCTATTCGGCCATGTCCACGGCAACTTAGACGATGATACCCGAGGTCGGTCGTTCGACGTCGGCGTCGACAGCCGGATGATTACAGATGAGTACCGACCGGTTGCCGTGGAAGAGATAATAGATCTTGCCGAACAACGGGAGGTGCCTCAATAATCATGTCAAATAAGCGCGACTGGTCGATTATCCGAAAGTTGCTCCGCCTTTTAATTGATAAAGGCGAGACCTAATTCAACGCCCACCAATTCGTCAAAGGCGCGGACAGCCACTTAGTTCAATATCAAATGGAGTTATTGCTCGACGGCGACCTCATCCGCGCCGAGAAAGAAGACCTGCCTTTTTGGGGCACCTGTTACAAAGATATCTTCGTCACCTGGGCAGGCCACGAGCGGTTTGAGAGCTTAGGTGAAACCAGCAAGCAAACAGAATGGGAACTGGAAAAGCAGTTTGAGATTTGCCGATTTGCGGAATTGAAGTCTTTCTATCCCTACCCTGACTGTCTGTTTAAATCGGAGACGCTTGCCGGTGTAGAGGAAATTAAAGAGGGTCTTAAAAAGGTCCTTAACGATACGCCTCTTATCGTCAAAGATAAGCTAAATATGGAAGCAATGACCGGGATGTTCAGCCAGGATTCCATCGACTGGATTAACGGCTGGTGGGGAGAGTTCCGGAAGGATATGATCAAGTGGGACAGCTCTCTCGCCGAACCAGCTCACTTTCCGTTATCGTCTTGTTGGCCGGATTTTATAGAAAGTTTTGCTAAAGACCTGGCCAAAACCTTAAACGAACGAGGGTGCCGATGTCTCCAATCGCCTAAGGCCGAGAAGAAATAGTGAGGAGATAGTTATGCCCTCTCCAAGAGGAAAAGAGAAAAAGAAAGACTTCATTAGTCGGTGTATGTCGGACAGCAAGATGAAGAAACAATTCTCCAACCGCGATCAGCGACTGGCCGTCTGCAATAGCTACTGGAGCCAAGCTAAGAAGAAAAAGCAATGACAAGAAAAGTAAT
>JBDGQU010000134.1:0-2164 GCA_042218715.1 Bipolaricaulia bacterium
GAGGGTAGAGAATACAGCCCAACTTATCCCGCTCACCCAATATAGCGGAACCCTTTAGGGCTCCATATTTTGGAAGTCTAAAGACTACCTCTACTCCAATGATACGACAATAAAAAGTGTCTTTTAGAAGTTTACACGCAACGAACCGCCCGGGAGTAGGGACCCGGTCTGCTATGGTATTGACACTCAGCAGGAGAGGCTCTCATGGCCGCCCGCAAGAGTCGCTGGATATTATTTGAGCGAATCTTTATTGTATAAATGTACTGGTTGTAATTAAGCCAAGACAGGCAAGCCGAATCTTCCGGAGGAGAGAGATGAAGAACGAAGAGGAGCTGGAAAAGGTCCTGGCAGAGGTCCTTGCCGAAGATATTTACGAGGCCGTCAACCTGGCGTATCTGTTCGGTTCCAGAGCGGAAAAATTATCAGAGGGTTCCTCTCTGAGTGATCCCGTGGGTCCTCTCAGCGACTACGATTTCGGTATCGTGGTACCCCATCAAGTGAAGGAAGATGAAGGTTTCCCGCCACCCAAAGGATTTAAGTTGCAGAGCAGGCTTGCTGAGCTGCTGAACTCGGAGGTAGACCTGGTATTGTTAAACTAAGCTCCCATAGAGCTACAGTACAACGTTATCTCTTCTGGAATTTTACTCTTCGAGAGGGATATCAAGTACCGAGTTGAATACGAAGCAGAAGTGCTGGGACGGTACGGAGATTATTTACCGGTTTTGAGGCAACAAAGAAAAGACGTCATAGATGGAGGGTCAGATGAAGCAAGAGTTCTTAAGAAAACCGAAGTTTTCTTCAATAAAACAAAAATTCTAATGAAAAATTGCCATGATTATTGATTCCCACTTACATCTTCCCCCGGTAGGTGATAGTAAAGATTTTAAAAAGGCAAAAGGAGAGCTTATCTCTGAAATGGCCAGGGCGGGCATTGATTATGCAGTTGTGATCCCGGACAACATTCAAGGTTCAGATATAGGAGATTTGGGTACTGTTTTAGGCCTGGTTGAAGACGAACCCAGGCTATTTGCCCTCGGAGCTATAGACGTAAAAAAACAAGGCGCTGATTGGTTAGATAAGTTAGATAAACACCTAAAAGAGGGAAAGATAAAGGGGATAAAGATTTTCCCCGGCCACGAGCCTATCTACCCTACTGATGAAAGATATAAGCCCTTGTACAAGCTTTGCAGCAAGTATGACTATCCGGTGGTAGTTCACACAGGAGCCAACTCTGATGACTCAGGAGCTGTGAAGTATAATGACCCAAAACACATTGTCGAGGTGGCAAAAGATTTTCCAAAGCTTAAAGTGGTAATCGCCCATTATTTTTGGCCGCAGGTTGAATATTGCTTTGAGGTTACAAAAAGATACGATAATATTTTTTACGATACTTCCGCCCTTGCAGACAAAGAGGTTTTAGAAAAGACAGGCGAGGAAGAAGTCAAAAATGTTTTGGAAAAGACTTTAGCCAACGATTCTCAAAATGTGCTTTTTGGCACCGACTTCTCTATATGTGATTGTGAAGCTCACCTTGATTTAGTCGATAGCTTGGATATTTCTGAATCAGTTCGTGAGCGTGTTCTTTGGAAAAACGCTTCTGATGTATTTAACCTGGATCAAATATCCGAACTTCAGTGACTTCCGAGTCCGGCTTATCCCGAAACACCATATCTTTTTGATCGCCCTACGTTATATTCTCTCCAGGTGGGGTAGAAATTGAGGTATTTGTTTCGAATTAAGCCTTGCAATCCAGGACTCACAAGTCCTCAAGAATGTTGTGTGAAGCCAGACACGGCTTAGGGTAGTCTGAATGTAACGGTTAATTCAGCCAGACTGGTCTCTTCACCCCAGCAGGGCGGGTCCACATTCAAAAAAATATAGTAGGGCGGGTCCCTGTGCCCGCCCGAAAGTCACTTTACCCGAGCAGGCCGATTCCCCGTGCTCGGCCTGCTGTTCAAAACGTAACAAACGCCCGGGCAGAGTCACCCGGGCTGCTATTCACGCTTACTCAATAGGGGTAGTCCCCGTGCTCCCCCGGGAGCTTCGCCCCCAGCACGGTGACTGGGGCTGCTTTTTTTGTCTACCTCAGCAGGAAGGGTCCTCGTACCCCATTGTTCTCGAAATACCCCAACTAGATATTTTCCTCCCCATTGACGGGGGAGGA
>JBDGQU010000135.1:0-4372 GCA_042218715.1 Bipolaricaulia bacterium
CTATTTTTCTTGTAGACTGAGTTAAAAGTTGGTCTCAGGAGAGAGAATCGCACGACTTAGGCTATAAGTTCAGTCTAATTCTAATTAGTTAAGTTTTTGATTAACCTACAGGTGATTTTGAAATGACAAATTCCAAAAGTAAGCAGGAAAATTTTAAGACCATGGTGGATTCAGGTGTAGTGGCCGTTATTAGGACGGAAAGTTCAGACCAGTTGCTTAGAGTGGCGGAAGCGATTAGAAAAGGGGGAGTGAAGTGCATAGAGGTTGCTATGACTACCCCTAATGCGCTGGAGGTAATTGAGGATGTGACTGCCAAAATTGATGACGTGCTGATTGGTGCCGGAACGGTATTGGATGCGGAGACTGCAAGGTCTGCTATTATTGCAGGAGCGGAATATCTAGTCTCTCCGACGCTGGATTATGACATGGTAAAAATGGTCAAACGATACGGGAAAATAGTTGCTCCAGGAACCTTTACCCCTACGGAAATAATGAATGCCTGGGAAGCCGGAGCCGACATCGTAAAGGTTTTTCCGGCATCGAGACTTGGACCCAAATTTATTTCCGACGTCAAATCTCCACTGCCTCAAGTTTCCCTGATGCCTACAGGGGGAGTTAGTCAGAAAAATGCCGCGGATTTTGTTGAGGCAGGGGCAGATGTGGTATGTGCAGGGTCCGCGCTTATCGATAAGGAAGCAATGAAGCGAGGGGACTTTGAAGTCCTTACGAAAAATGCCGAACAGTTAGTGGAAGCTGTAAACGAGGGAAAGAAAAGGCGTTAATTTACTCGGACGTAGGGGGTGGGACGAAATGGCAAATGTTGACGACCAGGGGTTACAGGAGAAGGTGGTGGTAATTACGGGCGGTGCGGGGATTCTACCGTCTAAAATGGCGAAGGATCTCGGAGACGCGGGCTGTAAGCTGGCACTGCTAGATATTGACGAAGAGGGACTGGAATCTGTTGGCGAGAAGCTCGGAAAAAAGGGAATAGACCACCTTTCAATAAAGACGGACGTGTTGGAAAAAGAGAGTTTACGTAATGCCAGGGGGAAAATACTGGAGGAGTACGGAAAAGTAGACGTTTTAATAAACGGTGCAGGAGGGAATAAACCAGAAGCCACTACCGGTGAGGATAAGCCTTTTTTTGAACTATCCGAAGATGCGATCAGGTGGGTTTTTAACCTAAACTTTATCGGTACTTTACTTAGCTGTCAGGTATTTGGAGAGGAATTTGCCGATCAGGATGAAGGGTGCATTATTAACATATCCTCTATGGCTGCTATTAGCCCCCTAACAAAAACTCCTGCGTATTCCGCCGCCAAGGCTGCTGTGAGTAATTTTACCAGATGGTTGGCGGTTCACATGTCCCATAATTACTCCACAAATGTAAGAGTAAACGCGATTGCTCCCGGCTTCTTTTTAACCAATCAGAACCGCTATCTCCTTAAGGATGAAAGATCGGGAGACTTGACTGAACGGGGGCGGACTATAATTAACCACACGCCGATGGACAGATTTGGTGATCCCGAGGATCTTGTTTCAACAGTTCGGTGGCTCGCCTCTCCGGAATCCGAGTTCGTTCATGGATCGATTATACCAATCGACGGTGGGTTTTCAGCATTTGGCGGAGTGTAGGAATGGTAACTATAACTAAAGGAATAGTTCTATCGCACTAAAATTACCCGGCTTAGGCCGACTAATACCAACCAGGAGGGTTATTGGGAAGTGGGCAAAGAGCATAACATCGCTATAGTAAATTCCAGTACGTTCGGAGTACGCCATAATGATCTATTAAATAAGCTTGAGAGTCTTGGCCGGGTGAAGAGATTCGAGTTTGAGCCCGATATTTCCGGGAGGGAACTCGCTAGCGGGTTGGATGGGGAAGACTTTGTTATAGCAAGTGTGACTCCGGACTTCTCGGAAGGGTTCTTTTATAAAAACGACGATGTGAAATTAATTACCAGACACGGAATAGGTTACGACAACGTGGATATTGAAGCGGCGACAAGAGCGGGAGTACCGGTAACGAGAGTGCGTGGGGATCACGAACGAAACGGAGTGGCCGAGCTGGCAATAGGTCTGGCCTTCGATTGTCTTAGGCAAATTGGACAAGCTTCGGAAGCCGTAGAGGATGGACGTTGGGATGAGCGTAGAGAATACGTGGGGAGAGAGATCTCAAGAGCGAAAGTGGGACTAATTGGCTACGGTAATATTGGCAGTAGAGTGGCTGAGATACTGAGAGGAGGCTTTCAAGCGGAGGTAATGGCCTATGACCCGAATGTAGCAGGGGCTGTAATAGAGAAAAATAGTGTTAAGCCGGTTAACTTGGAGGAACTTCTAAGAACTGCTGACCTGATAAGTCTCAATGCCTCTTTAAATGAAAGTAGCAGACAGATGATTGGTCGGAAAGAATTTGAGATAATGAAGGACGAAGTAGTGATAATAAATACGGCAAGGGGTCAGCTGATAGATGAACGAGCTCTTGCGCGAGCTTTGGATTTGGGTCAGGTGAGGGCAGTAGGTCTGGACGTAACTAATTCTGAACCGATTGAACCCGATAACCCGCTTTTAGGGAGAGACAATGTTGTGATCGTTCCTCACATCGGAGGGTATAGTGACTATTCACTTCGGAAGATGGATGAAAAGATGGTAAAGGACATAGAAGCAGCACTCTCGGGGAGAGTCCCCGAACTGGTAGTAAATTCGGGTGTTTTCAGAAAGTCGAATAGGTTGGGGATAAAAGATGGGCTTAGTTCAGGTTGTTGACGTAGGGACGACGAACGTAAAATCGGGAATAGTGAATAAAGAGGGAGATTTACTCGCCCGAGAAACTGGAAAACTGGAAATAAACCGTCCTGAACCGGGTGCGGCTGAACATGATCCGGATGAGCTGTTTAAGTTATTTCGGGATGTAATTGTTAAGACGAACGAGGGGTTTGGTTCCAGGATTGATTCTCTGGTTTTAACCGGGTACTTGTTTGGGTTCCTGCCTCTCGATGAAAATAAAGAACCTCTTACGGGAGTAATAACTCTACTGGATGAAAGACCTAAAACTATCATGAGTAAGGTGGAAGGACAGTATCCATTAAAGGAACTTTATCGTAGAACAGGTTGTCCTCCTCTTTTTATATACTCTTTTGCGAGAATATTGTGGCTTAAAGAGAAAAAACCTGATATCTATCGCCGGACGAGGTATTTTGGAGATCTTAAGAGTTTATTGATTTATAGGTTGACTGATGAGTTCGCTACCGAGCCGAGTACGGCTTCAGCTACGCAGATTTATAACATCCATAAAGGTGAATGGGATGAAAAAATTTTAGATTGGATAAATCTGGAAAAAGAATCCTTTCCCGCTATTCTAACCGAGAGCGAAAAGTTATTATTTCGGGATAATATAGGAAATTCTTTGGGGTTAGCCGAAGGGGCTAGGTTGCTTCCGGGGGTATATGATGGAGGAGCGATGATTTTCGGTATGGGGGGATATGAGGGGGATGAAGTAATTTGTAACCTGGGGACGACTGCCATGCTAAGAAAGAGTTCCCCCGAACCCGTACTTGATAAGTTAACTGAACGGCGATTGCAAACTTATAAACTTTCGTCGAAAAATTGGGTCATTGGGGGTTCACTTAACAACGCGGGCATAACTCTGAGGTGGCTAAAAAACAACTTTGCTCCCAATCTAAGTTATGATAAATTAGTTAAAGCTGCCACAGAAGTGGAGCCAGGGAGTGATAACCTGGTGTTTTTACCATTTTTAACAGGAGAAAGGGATCCCAGAATGAGTAATTTGTCCAGTGGGGTGTTTTTTGGGCTAAAGGAATACCATTCAATAAGTCATCTTACACGAGCTGTTATGGAGGGGGTAGTTTTTGCGTTAGCTCTTATCCTTAAAGCTATGGAGGAAAGAAATATTGATACAAATATGATTGCAATTGGAGGTTCCGGAAGCAAGGGAACCCTGTGGCCTCAAATAGTGGCGGACGTTCTCGAAATTCCTGTACGTAAATCTTTAACTCCGGATGCAACTCTAATCGGGGGAGCAATGCTCGCTTATCAAAAAGATGGAACCTACCCAAGTGTGCAGGAGGCTTCCCACTCCATGGTTCAAAAAGGGAAAAGTTTTTATCCGCGAGAACGTTATCTCGATAGGTATAGGAAATTACGAAACTTTTTTGAGAAGCTGGTTGAAAGTGCTAAACCCCTGTTCGAAGAACACGCAAAATTGGTCAATCGCTCAATTGATTAGCATACCTTCCTTGAATGATTCTTACCTAACTTAGAAAATGCTTCCCGAGTGAAGTTAGGGTAGCGGAAGCGCTCAAGCAATTGATATGGCTATTACGGGGCTTCTGATTAAAGGGGACAGGAGGTT
>JBDGQU010000136.1:0-3793 GCA_042218715.1 Bipolaricaulia bacterium
GTTTGGTTAACAATGGAAACGATAGGCAGGGTTTTCTAACCCTGCTGTACACATACGTCGAAATGTTTGGTTAATTACCTTCGGTAGGAACTACGTTTAACCTACCGAAAAAAAATTATGAAACTTCAACTAACCACAACAGCAGGACTGGAAGACCCGCCTATCGAATTCTAGAACGGCAGAGGTGGCCCCTGCGCCCACCGGAAGTTTCCGCACCTAAACTCCCTCGCACCTGGCTTCCGTGTTGCTTAAAAAAGAACCCCATAGATGTTTTTGCTGTTTTCCCAACCCCCAAGACCCAACACCCAGAACCTAGAGTTGCCAGAGGAAGATTGCAGATGGGGGTGAAGCCTGAAAAGCTTACCCAATAGCTGTTTTTACCAAGTACCCAGTACCAAATACCTAACACCTAGATTCATCCCCTGCCCGTTGACATTATCGAACGGACTATTGATAATTGGTTGTTAGTTAACGTACTTACGATTTACATTTACATCCACTCGAATTTAATCTTAGAGGTGACAAAAATGCTTCCGCCGCACGGTGGAAATTTGATTAACAGAGAACCCAGATCGGCAAAGTCGAGGGAACATCTCAAGCGAAAAGCGGGCGAGCTAAAAAAGATAGAATTGAAGCCCGGCGAGGTAAAGCACCTTCAGAACATTGCCTTCGGGAGTTACAGCCCGCTCAAAGGATTTCTTGGGAAGAACGACTTCAACAAGGTCGTAAGCGATAAAACTCTCGAGGACGGGACTGTTTGGACCGTACCCATAGTCCTGGACGTTACCGAGGAAAAGGCCGACGAGATAGCCGACGAGGAAAAAGTTACCCTCGTTGACGAGTCCGGAATTCAGCTAGCAATTATGGAAGTCGAAGAGATCTACACTGTCGACAAGAAGGACGCGGCAAGAGGACTTTTCGAAACGGACGACGAGGATCATCCCGGCGTCAGTAAATTCTTATCCAGAGGCGACTACTTCGTCGGTGGCCCGATCAAGTTGATCCGTGGTGGCTTCGAAGATTTTTATCAGTACTTGCTCAAACCCGTGGAAACCAGGGTCCTGTTTAAAGAAAAAGGCTGGGACAAAGTGGTCGGTTTTCAAACCCGGAACGTGCCCCATCGGGGTCACGAACACCTTCAGAAGAGCGCTCTGGAGGTCGCGGACGGAATATTCATCCACCCAAAGATAGGTCAGAAGAAGACCGGAGACTGGAAGGATAAAGTAATTCTCGAGTCCTACGACATTCTTCTCGACAACTACTACCTCCACGACCACGCGGTAATGAGTATCTTCCCGGCGGACATGTTTTACATGGGGCCCAGGGAAGCGGTATTCGACGCGATCGTCAGAAAGAACTACGGCTGCACGCACTTCATAGTCGGCAGAGACCACGCCGGTGTGGGCGACTACTACGGAGACTTCGACGCCCACAGGATATTTGAAGAGTTAAGCAATATCGACATTGAACCGCTCACCTTCGACTACGCGTACTGGTGCAAGAAATGCGAACAGATGGTTACCGACAAGACCTGCCCCCATTCAATGGAAGATAGGATAGCTCCTTCCGGAAGTAAAATAAGGGGAATGATCAAGGACGGGCAGACGCCGCCGAATGAAATCATGCGCAAGGAAGTAGCGGAATTCGTCACCGGACAGGAAAGTCCGTTTGTCCTGGAGGGTTAACATGACTGAAGAACCAAAAGAAGAACAATTGAACGGTTTTACGCTCTGGTTTACCGGCCTGCCTTCCTCGGGAAAATCCACCGTGGCAAAAGAAGTCGAAAACGAACTAAGACGTAGGGGCCTGAAGGTAGAAAACCTGGACGCGGACGGGTTACGCAAGAACTTACACCCGGACCTGGGCTTTACGAAAGAGGAACGAGGTATCAACAACAAACGAATTGGTTTCATAAGCAGCCTGCTCACCAAAAACGACATCTCGACCATCGTGGCGGCGGTTTCTCCGTTCAAAGAGTATAGACAGGTCGCCCGGGAACTAGTAGAGGAAGAAGGAGATTTCTACCAAATCTACGTCGAGTGCCCCGTGGACGTCTGCAAGGAACGCGATCCGAAGGGGCTGTACGAAAAGGCCGAGCGGGGAATAATACCCAACTTTACAGGCGTGTCTCATCCGTTCGAGGAGCCTAGCCCCGACGAATACGACCTCAAAGTCAATACCGCCGAACTGGATCCCGATTCCGCGACGGAAAAAGTCATTCAATTCCTGGGTGAGGTCGGAGTCTTCTCCTCAGTTGACAAGCATACCGGGTTAAACGAACACCAGGAGGAGGAAATAAAGGACCGTCTTCGGAGGCTCGGTTACCTCTAGGCTCACTTCCGGGAAACTGTAAAGAACTGTTATTCACTTCTAAGAAGCCCGGGTACCTTTACCCGGGCTTCTGTAATTGACCAAAAGCCTCCACTCCCATAAGCCACTCATCACCCCTTTCTCTCTTTCCCCCATTATGGGTCACTCTATCCAACTTTCCTCCCCCTCGATGGGGGAGGATTAAGGTGGGGGTGAAGCTGAAAAGGGAAGATTAATAGATGTCTGTTATGCTGCTTCCGAACCCTAAAACCCAACACCCAAAACCAAAGACCAAGAACCTAGTACCCAGTACCTGATACCTTCAACTAATCCACCTCACCCCGAACCCGGGGGCAAAACAGAGTTGTTCTTCGCCTAACCTCGAAATATAATTTATCGGAAATATTTAATCAGGGAGGGGGATTATGGATAATTTAAGATTAAAACTGGGTATGCTGGGAAGCCTGGGGCTGATCATCGGAATAACCACTCTGGGTGCGGCGATTCTACTGAACGGTGTTATGGGACTGCCTTTCGTTTGGACCCTTGTATTTATCGTCCCCTTTTTCTTCATCCAGTGGTACTACGGCCCAAAGATGGTCGAGTATTCCATGCAGGTAGAGGAAGCACCGAGAAACCAGTATCCCGAGCTTCACAGAATAGTAGAGGATATAAGTCGCAAGGTCGGAATCGACAAACCAAAAGTGATGATCTCCGATATGGAAATGCCCAACGCTTTCGCCTACGGTAACTTCTCTACAGGGAAGAAGGTCGCGGTTACTAAAGGATTACTGGATACATTGGAAGCCGAGGAAGTTGAAGCCGTACTCGGCCACGAAATGGGGCACATAACTCACAACGACGCAGAAGTAATGATGTTCCTTTCCATTCTCCCCGCCATATTTATGATGCTGGGTAGGACTCTCCTCTGGTCCTCGTTCCTGGGCGGCAGGAGACGAAACGGGGGCGCATTGATATTAGTCGCTCTTGGAGCGATGTTCTTCTACTTCCTGCTTAACCTGGCTATCCTCTGGTTCTCCAGACTGAGAGAATTCTACGCGGACCAATTCGGGGCAACTTCGGTTTTCGAGGGCTCGCGGAAACTTCAGGAAGGTCTGGTAAAGATAGAGAATAAGATGGCAAAGCTCAAAGAGAAAGGAAGGGAACAACAGGCCGCCACCGGTGGTTCGACATCGAACAGCATGGGTCTTAACCCCCTGGGGTCCGGAATGAAGGCGCTATTTATAGCCGACCCGGACGTGGAAGCGTCAAGCGAGAACCTTTCCGACCGGGAAATGGTAAACAGGTACAAAAAGAAGTCTCCGGGCCTGAGCAAAAAGATTTTCGAGCTGTTTACGACCCATCCCGAACTCAGCAAGCGTCTAAAAGCGCTGGATCAGTATCGATAATTATAGTCAAGAACCCCGTCCACAAGGCGGGGCATATAAAAATACAATTGTAAAGTTAACCCCAAATTTGAAAA
>JBDGQU010000137.1:0-15469 GCA_042218715.1 Bipolaricaulia bacterium
ACTGGTTACGAGTTGTGCGATAGAAAATATAGTGGTTGGGTGGGGGGATTTCAAGTGGTATCGGTAAAATAAAGGCAAGTTGAGAAGCTCAAAAAGCCTTCCCTCACTTAGATTCGACGAATTTGTCACCTATCTCAATGTGGTAACCGTTTACGAAGTCAATTCCGGTCATTTCACACTTCGAGGACGGCTTGACCCTCGTTAATTGAACTGCAGTAGTGTTGGCACACTTCACAACCAGACCCAGGTTACCCAAATCAATTATTTCGCCTGGCTCCGCGTTACTGGCCCTTTCCCTCGATGGCATCTGTTCGAGTAACTCTCCCTGAAGCTCTCCAAGGTTTCGGGAGCGACAGATCTTAAATTTTTGTCGATCTTCCAGGTACGTATATGCCCCGGGCCAGGGGTAGGTACCCCGAATATGATTGTGAACTTCCTGGGAGGGTCGGTCCCATTCTATTAACCCGTCCTTCCGGGTCAACTTCGGGGCAAAACTCGGATCTCCCTTCTGGGGCTTCGGCTCCACGGTGCCTGCTTCCAATCCGGTCAACGTTTCCAGTATCAGGTCCCCGCCCAGTTCCGCCAGCCGATCGTGAAGTTCGCCCGCTGTCTCGTTTTCCCCTACTTTCGTTCTCTCTTTTAAAAGTACCGGTCCAGTGTCCAGCCCTTCGTCCATGAAAATGGTCGTCACTCCGGTGACCTCTTCTCCCCGTATTATCGCCCAGTTAACCGGTGCGGCACCGCGGTACTTGGGGAGTAGTGATCCGTGAATATTTACCGGCCAGGGAACGAGATCCAGAAATTCCCCCGATATTTTTTGACCGTAGGCGGCCAGCACGAAGGCGTCCGGCTTTTTCTTATCCACTTTTTCCAGGGCCTCGGCTGAGTTAACGTCTTCCGGTTGAAATACGGGTAGGTTATGTTCGAGAGCTTTTTTCTTCACGGGAGACTGGCTCGGTTCCATCCCCCGTCCACTGCGCCGGTCGGGCTGAGTTATCACTAACTCAACCTGGTGTTCCTCAACTACGGAACTCAGCGCGGGTACAGCGAAACCGGCCGTTCCGATGAAAATCAATCTCACTCTTTCCGCACCTCGTAGGGGTAGATTGGATTGATAAGTAATATTGTCCCAGTAAGAGTTGAGGCTTATTATATTTTAATCGGGGAGAAAACTCAATTTATAATGAAGTCTTGGAACTGTCGACAATTCTGATTTTCGGAGGATAGGTTAGGGTCAACCACAAATGAACAAAGGAAAGAAAAATAAAGTCCGTAAAATACTCCAGCTGGAGAAAAATACGGGATTCCAGGACGAAGCGGTAATGGGAGGTCTGGAAAGCCTTATTTCCGGACTAATTGAAGACGAAGAAATCAAAAAACTTCTGGAGGGTTATTCCGAAAAGAAGCCGTTCGCTCGGCAGGAGATCGTTGAAGATGTCGAGAACCTGCTGGAGTCGACTGGAGGAAAAGATAGGTCTGAAGAACTATCGCTGAATCAACCGATCAACGACGCTGTAGGAGTGGGAGCCAAGCGAAGTAAGCAGTTTTCACAACTTGGAATTGATACACTGCGGGATCTTTTTTTTCATTTCCCCCGAAGGATCGAAGACCGAAGAAATCAAAAAGATATTTCCGAACTGAAAAACGGAGATAAATGTACCGTCGTAGGCGAGGTCAAAGGCCTGACAAAACTAAAACCGCGTAGAAAGGTGGAACTGGTAAAAGCAGAGCTACAGGACGGTACGGGAACTATATATCCCGTATGGTTTAACCAACCCTGGGTAAAAAACCAGTTAAACCAGGAGTCCGAGATAGCAATTTTCGGCGAGGTAAAGCGGGAATACGGCGAAATCCAGATGGAAAACCCGGTCTGGGAGCCAAAAGAGAAAAAAGAAAAAACGCGGAAACTGGTACCGATATACCCTGGGACAGAGGACCTTAGCCAGAAGGTAATCAGTTGGGTTATTCGAAAGAATCTCGAAAAATTCCTCTCCGCAGTGAAACAGTTTCCCTCTCTCGACAGAACGGAACACCAAGGGTTCTGGGGACGAAAAACCGCATTGAACAAGGCCCACAAGCCGGAAGAACCAGAAGATTTCGAGCGGGCGAGACAGAGCCTCTCTTTCTCCGAACTCTTTCTTTTTTACGTTCGGATGCTCCAAGAAACTACTCACGACAGGGGTAAAACCCCTCGGTTATCGGTGAGCGAGGAAGTGCTGGAGGAATTCCGGGACCACCTTCCTTTTTCGCTGACCGAAGACCAGGAAGTGGTTCTGGAAGAAATTATTGCCGACCTCGAATCTTCAAAACCGATGAACCGGTTACTCCAGGGAGATGTTGGTACAGGTAAGACTGTAATAGCCGCCGCGGCCGGTTACGTTACCAGCACCTCCGGGTTCCAGACGGCATTGATGGCCCCGACTACGGTCCTGGCAGAGCAACACTTCAGAAATCTGAAAAATATTTACCGTCATTTACCCCTAGAAGTAGAATTACTCACGGGTGACACGACTAAGGAAAAGAAAGAAGAAATACTGTCCCGGTTACGATCGGGAGAGATAGATATGCTGGTAGGAACTCACGCTCTGCTGGAGGAGTCCGTTTCATTTCACGAACTTAATCTGGCAATTATCGACGAAGAGCAAAGATTCGGCGTCGCCCAGAAAGAACGGCTGGGGTGGGCCGAGGCGCCGCTAAACAAACTAGTCCTGAGTGCAACGCCAATTCCCCGAACGATAACCGCTACGGTCTACGGGCAGTTTGAAGTTTCCCGTTTGGAAGAATTCCCCCGCGGTGAGAAAAACGTCAAAACCTACTGGGTAAGCGAGTCCAAAAGGGATCAGGTATACGAGTACGTAAAAGACAAAATGAATGAGGGAAGCCAGGCCTTTATAGTTCTTCCCCTGATAGAGGAATCAGACGATCAAGAGTTGAGATCCGCCGTGAACACTCACAAAGAGTTGAGTGAAAAACAGCTCCAGGAATTCAATCTGGGATTACTTCACGGCAGGATGAGCCAGGAAGAGAAGAGTAAAAAAATAGAGAAGTTCGAAAAAGGAGACTACCAGGGGTTGGTTTCTACAACCGTTATCGAAGTTGGCGTGGATATCCCCCGGGCGAGGTTACTGGTCGTAGAAGAGGCCGATCAGTTTGGCTTAACTCAGTTACATCAACTCAGGGGGAGGATTGGACGGTCCGGAGACAAATCTTATTGTTTCGCTATCGGCTCACCATCTACATCAGAAGGGAGGGAAAGGCTCGAAGCGTTTCGAGACATATCCGACGGTTTCAAATTGGTGGAGAGGGACCTAGAGATAAGAGGTCCCGGGGACTTGTTAAGCTCAGCTCAGCACGGCTTTCGCAATAGTTTCCGTGCCTGTAATTTTCTGGACGATTACGATATAATGACAAAAGCCAGAGAAGAGGCAAATCGATTCCTGGAGAGTAATGAAGAGGATAATTCTCTGTCAGAAATTTTTGAGAGCTATTTCGCAGGTGGATTCGATCAATTCAAATCGGACTAAATTAACGAATAGGTCAGGGTGGTTAATAAGATGATAGACAAAGAAACCGTCAAACACGTCGAAGATCTCGCGGAACTAAGTCTTACAGAGTCCGAACGGGAGGAGCTGACCGAGGACCTCGCTGGCATACTGGATTACGTGGACAAGCTTAGTGAGCTTGATACGGAAGGAGTCGAGCCGCTTCGACACATTCTCGAAGTTAAGAACGTGATGAGGGAAGACGAGAAAAGGGAAACTCTCGATCCCGAGGAAGTATTTCGCAACGCTCCCGCCCGGGACGGGAACTTCTTTCAGGTTCCTCCGGTCATAGACAAAGACTCATCTTAGAAAGTAAGCTACTTTAGCTTACTTATCACTCAACCCTCTCTGGTCTCATTCACCGGGGTAAACGTAGGTCCCGACCTTTTCTCCACTGAGGGCCCGAGCAGTCGCCCCGTCTTTGAACAGGTCGAAAATTACCATAGGAATTCCCGTCTCACGACATATCTTCGCGGCGGCAACGTCAATAATGCCCAGTTCGTGTTCTAGCAGTTCTTCGTAAGACAATTCGGGGAGGAACTCCGCCTCTTTATCAGACGGATCCCCGGTATATACTCCCTGGACGTTTGTTCCCTTCAATATTATATCCGCGTTAACCTCGCCCGCTCTCAGAGCCGCAGCGCTATCCGTCGTAAAGTAGGGATTCCCCGTCCCGCCAGCAAAAATAACGACACCCCCGTCTCTAAGATGTGAATCAGCCCGGTCCGGGTCGACTGGCTTGGTGGCTCGATCCACAGGCAAGGCAGACTGAAGTATCACGGGAATGTCGAGCGATTTTAACCGATCCTTCAGGACGATCCCGTTCACTATCGTGCCCACCATTCCCGTAAAGTCCGCGGAGGTTCGGGATAACACCTTTCGCTCTCTTCCTCTCATTATGTTGCCCCCGCCTACAACCAGGGCGGTTTCCGTGCCCTGGTCTCTCGCTTCTTTAACCTGGCTCACTATGTAGTTGATAGATTCGGGGTGAAGGGGGTTAGAGGATCCGCCAAAACCTGCGCCGGATATTTTTATGACGGCCCGTTCAGGAGTTATTCTGGAAGGTATACTATTATTTGAACTCAATCTAATCTGGATTCCTGCCTATTTTACTAAACGGTTCCGGCGCCTTACCGCCGATCGATATTCTATTATTCTTCGTCCTCGGAGTCTCCGCTTACGTCAAATCTTGCAAATCGGCTTATCCTAATATCTTCATTTACTTTCGCCGACAGTTCGCCCATCATTTCTTCTATTGTCTTATCCGTATCCTTAACTGATTCCTGTTCCATTAAACAAATCTCTCCGTAATATTTATCCATCTTACCATCTACTATATCCTCTATTACGTGCTCGGGCTTTCCTTCCTGTTCCGCCTGATTTCTGTATATCTCCTTTTCTTCCTCAACTACTTCTTCCGGAACGTCCTCGCGGGACACGTACTCCGGTGCTGCGGCAGCAACCTGAAGGGCGACGGTATTGACGAACTCTTTAAACTCGTCACTGTTAGCCGTAAAGTCCGTCTGACACTTTACTTCCACTAACACTCCTACTTTCCCGTCATGGTGGATGTAAGAACCCACTCTTCCTTCTCCCGACTTCAGCTTACCTTCGGACATTTCCATGCCCTGTTCTCTCAGAGCCTGTTTTGCCTCTTCCATGTCCCCGTCGGCTTCTTCCAGGGCTCTCTTGCAGTCCATTATCCCTACGCCCGTTGCTTGCCTTAGTTTTTTTACCTCTTCCGTGCTTATAGCCATTAGTCTATCCTCCTAAATGGTAGATATGAAATAGATATGCGGTTCTAGGCCGAGGCACCTTCTACTTCAGCTTCTTCCTTAACGTCTTCTTCCTCTGGCGCTTCTTCAATCTCCTCTTCGTCCGCTGCCAGTTCTTCTTCCTCTTTTTCCTCGGCTTCTTCTGCTTCTTCGGCTGCGGCTTCTTCCGTTTCCGTATCTTCCTCTTCTTCCTCTTCCAATGATTGATCGGCACCTTCACGACCCTCTATAACGGCATCCGCCAGGCGAGACGTGAGTAGCCTGGTCGCCTTTATTGCATCGTCATTTCCCGGTATCGGGTAGTCGATTAAGTCAGGATCACAATTGGTATCGGTAATTGCAATTACTGGAATATCAAGAATCCTTGCCTCGTGAACGGCAATCTTTTCCGTCTCCGGATCTATGACGTATACCATGTCCGGGGGTTCTTCCATATCCCTGATTCCATCGTAGTTACGCTTCTTCTTCTTTAACTCCCGTCGCAGCTTTACTACTTCTTTGTTAGGTAATTGGTCAAACGTTCCGTCTTTCGACATTCTTTCGAGCTTGATCATTCGGTCTACGCTGTCTCGAATGGTGTCGAAGTTAGTTAAGGTTCCCCCCAACCACCTGTGATTTACGTAGTGGGCGCCACAACGTTTTCCCTGTTTTTCGACTATGTTTTGTACCTGTCTTTTGGTCCCAACAAAAAGAATCTCAGCACCGTGCCTCACCTGATCCCGGACGAAATCGTAAGTTTCTTCGAACAACGATTGGGTCGATTCGAGGTCAATTATATGAATCCCTTTTCGTTCCATGAATATGTATTTTTCCATCTTGGGATTCCAGCGCTGAGTTCTATGCCCGAAATGGACACCCGTCTCTAAAAGTTCCTTCATGGTTAAGAGTTCCACATCTTTTCCTCCTTGTCTCTTCTAATAAATTCTCGTATGGTATACTTCGATTGCTCGAAGGTGAGAAGATTATACCGGAATATCCGCTGCATGTTCAAGGCGGGACGCTATCAGTACCTTATATAGCTGTCTGACGATCCTTCTATAATAACCAAATCCTGAAATCATTCTTTAAGATAAGTCTCTAACTCATCTTCACGGATGCGGAAAAAATAAAGACCCATCTACTTTCCCAGTAGACAGGTCTTAATCCTTTGTGATGTCAACTATTTTTCTCTTATGGTTAATTTAACAAGGATTCAACTTTTTCTTTGTTGAATCCGACAACTATTTCCCCGTCTATGTCTATAACCGGGGTCCCGCGCTGTCCTGACTTTTCGATCATTTCCTTTGCCTTTTTACGGTTTTCGGAAACGTCGTAATCCGTGAAGGAAATATCGTTCTCGTTGAAGTAATCCTTCGCGGCGTTACAATAAGGACACGTAGGGGTTGTATAAATCGTTACGTTGTGATCATTTTGATCATTCATCCGAATTCACCTCCTAGCTGTGTTTAATAGTACTTTTGGGTCGACTCCAATATCTTTTAACAGCTGATAGTTTATATCGTAACAGTACTTTATACCTTCTTTATGTTTCTTTAGGATACCAGCCTGAGTTAGTTTGGATAGGTGGTAAGAAATGTCCGGCTGGCTTAATTCTAACTTATCAGAGATTTCTTTAGCGCAAATATTCTCGTGACCCAGAACCAAAGAAAGAATATTGAGCCGCTGAGAGCTTGCCAAAGCTTTAAAGACCGATTCTCTATCTTCTAAACTAACTGCTGTTTTTTCGTTCATTGTTATATCTTCCTCGGTGAGAATTATAGTGCTTCTTGCTAAATTTGTCAATATTTAAAATTTTAAAAGATTCTTAACACCTACTAAACATTGGTGGGTTAGATTACTGGTTAAATCTAAACCTTACGTCTGCCACTCTTGCCCCTTTCTTCGAGGCCATAACGGGATTTAAGTCGAGCTCACCTATTTGTGGGTTATCTACAGCAAACTTTGAAACTCTTTGAACTAAATCTACCAGACGATCTATTGCAACACCTTCCTTCCCTCTTACTCCCTTCAGTATTGGATAGCCTTTTATAGATTCAATCATCTTTCTTGCCTGGTTGGACGAAACGGGGGCGACTTTAAATGAAACATCCTTCAGCACTTCCACATATATGCCCCCGAGTCCGAACATAATTAACGGACCGAACTGAGGATCCCGCTTTAATCCGACTATAACTTCCTCTCCCTCGACCATTTCCTGGACCCTTATTCCGTTTATTTCTGCTTCCGGACGGGTTTTCCGTAACTTTTCCATCATGGACCGATATTCCCCTTCGACGTCCGCCGGCTCGATTCCCACCTTTACGCCTCCCGCATCTGACTTGTGAACTATCTGGGCCGAATCGACCTTCAAGACCACACGCGAGCCAATTCTTTCCGCAATTTCCTCGGCCTCTTCCGCCGATCGTGCGAGGTCCGCGGGAATAGTCGGTATGCCGTAATCTTCCAGCACCTCCAGACCTTCCAGGCCTATTACCTTATTCCCCGAGGCTCTCAACCCTTCTAATTTTCTCCCCGCTTCCTTCTTCTTAACAGTCAAATGCTCCGGGCCGGATCTATCCATTCCCTTAATATCTCCGTATTCAACCAGTGCGGAGAGGGCTCGAACCGCCCTGGCCGGGTCGAAGTAATTTGGCACCCCGGCTTCCTCGAGGTTTTTCTTAGCTTCCGGCTCCAGCTGACCTCCCATGAGAGCACCAACTATCGGCTTATCGGTCTTGTTGCGAGCGTTAGCTAGTATTTTAGTCAATTCCGGATAGGAGAAGATTGCCGCGGGAGCCGACATAGCAAGAACGGACCCCACGTTTTCATCCTCTATTATATAATTAAGGGCCTCTCGATAGTCTTCCTCGTCGGCCTTCCCCGTCAAATCTATCGGGTTCTTTCGAGAAGCCAGGGAGGATAGCACTCCTTCGAGATTGTCCAGCGTATCTTTCTGGAGCTCGGCCAGTTCCAGACCGTATCCCTCCAGAGCGTCAGTAGCCATAACCCCGGGACCTCCGGCGTTAGTAAGTATCCCGACTTTTCTCGACTCTGGCGGGTTCTGGTGAGCGAGTATCGACCCAAAGTCAAATAATTCCTCTATATTTCCCGCCCTGATTACTCCGCTCTGTTCGAAAGCCGCGTCGTAAGCTCTGTCACTCCCGGTAAGCGTGCCCGTGTGGGATGCAGCAGCGCTCGCCCCTTCCTCCGTTTTACCCGCTTTAACGATCACAATGGGGGTATTTTTTGTAACTTCTCCAGCGGTCTTCATAAACTCCGATCCCTGCTGTATCCCCTCCAGATACGCGAGAATTACTTCCGTCTTCTCGTCCCGGTCCCATTCCTCGATCAAATCTATCTCGTCAAGTACCGCTTTATTGCCCAAAGATACGAAATGGTTGAACCCCATACCAACTTCGTTTGCCCAGTCCAGCACGGCGGTGCAGAATGCTCCGCTTTGACTCATAAACGATATATTACCGGGAAGGGCCATTTCCTGGGCGAAAGTCGCGTTTAGGTTGGAGGAAGTTGAAATTACGCCGATCGAGTTTGGTCCGATCACGTTCAGCCCGTTATCCTTGGCGATTGATTTAAGCCGATCCTCCAGCTTTGCCCCCTCTTCTCCTATTTCCTTGAACCCCCCACTTACCACTATTACATCCCTTATTCCCGCGTCGGAGCATTCAGTTAACACTTCCGGCACGATGTGAGCCGGCACGGATATTACCGCGAGATCCACCCTGTCAGGTACCCGAGATATACTATCATAACACTTTAGCCCCTCTAACTGATCGGCCTTAGGGTTTACCGGGAATATATCCCCCTCGAAACTATCTATTAGGTTCGTTAAAACCTCTCTTCCTACTTCGCCTTTGTTCCTACTAGCACCTATCACCGCTACGGAAGAAGGATTAAACAGACCGGAAAATCTCACTTTACCCCTCCTAAACCCCTCTTAGATACCACAATTGTGCGAGAAATAGCCTATTCTCTCAACAACAAGCGAACTACGACCTTCAGGGTTTTACAACTACCTATCCAGTAGCACCCCCGTTCATTGAAATTACGACGGTGATTACGTAACCTGAGATGTCGGAGGTCGAATTAATGCTAGATATTTTAAGCGAACTACCAAAGATCCGGGAAGAGTACGAAAGATTGGAAGAAAAGATGGGAAACCCGGACGTAATTGAAGGGAACAAGTACCAGGAAATATCCCAGAAATATTCGAAGATAAAAGACATTCTACAACTAACTGAAGAGCTCGAGGAAGTTACCAGGAGAATAGAGGAAAACGAGGAAATGCTAGAAACCGAAGACGACGATGAGATGATAGAGCTAATTCAGGAGGAGCTGGAAGAAAACAAGGAAAAGCGAGCTCAGCTGGAAGAAAAAATCAGGAAATTGATCATCCCAAAACCGGAAGAAGAAAAGAAGAACGCTATCCTGGAGATAAGGGCCGGAGCGGGAGGAGATGAATCGGCGCTTTTTGCCGCCGACCTTATAAGACTTTATCGAAGATACGCGGACAAACAGGGATTCGAGGTCGAAACGCTCGAAAACAGGCCCACGTCCATAGGTGGGTTTACCCTCGTATCCGTAGCGATCGAAGGGGAAGGCGCTTTCGGAAAGTTTAAATACGAAAGTGGCGTACACAGGGTTCAGCGCGTTCCAGACACGGAATCGTCGGGAAGGATTCATACTTCCACGGCCACGGTAGCTGTTCTTCCAGAGGCCGAAGATGTCGACGTGGAAATTGATGAAAACGACGTCAGGGTAGACACTTTCCGTTCCTCCGGACCTGGAGGCCAGCACGCCAACGTAACGGACTCCGCAGTTCGGCTAACTCACGAACCGAGTGGCATTGTCGTTACCTGCCAGGACGAGAGTTCTCAGCACAAGAACAGGAAAAAGGCCTGGCGTGTATTGAGGTCCAGGTATAAAGAGAAGATCGAAGAAGCCCGAGCCGAAAAGCGAGACAGCAAGCGTCGAGGTCAGATTGGCCAGGGCCAGAGAAGCGAGAAGATCAGAACTTACAATTTCCCTCAAAATAGGGTCACGGATCACAGGATTAATTTCACGACCCACAATTTGGAAGGAATTATGGAAGGGGAGATAGACGATCTGATAACTGCTCTGGAAGATGCGGAAGAGAAGGAGAAACTGGAGAACCTGGATATTTCTGAACTGCTGGAAAGAACTTGAATCTTCCTCTATAGTTGCCTGTCCAAGCTATCTTGGTGGATCTTTCCTCCTTGAAAAAGGCTTTTCAAAACAATAGAATAACCAAGCGAGGGTCTATAGCTCAGTTGGTCAGAGCGCACGCCTGATAAGCGTGAGGTCCCTGGTTCAACTCCAGGTAGGCCCACCAATCTTTCCCCAGCTTTTGCCGGAACCAGTCGACTATTCTTAACTAGATTCCCCTTCCTCGAAGTATTCGGCCATATCCGCCAGGGTAAACGATTGTAGGACTTTTAGGAATTTTTCGTAGATTGCTTTCCAGACCTCTATAGTCGGGCAATTATCTTCCAAATGGCAGGGCTCGTCTTCCTTGGGTAGAAGGCAGTTGACCGGAGCCAGTTTACTTTCTTCCAGAACCGATATGACGGATTTAACGGAAATATCCCTGGGTTCTTCCGCGAGTTCGTAACCGCCACCCCTTCCTCGTTTCACTTCGACCAGCTCGGCGTCTTTTAGTTCTCTCATTATCTTTTCCAAAAAGGGTCGAGGCAGATCGTACTTATCCGCTATTTTTTTCGTCGAGACGTGAGTACCTTCAAAATTTTGCGCCAGTTCCGTCATTGCTACCAGGCCGTATCCACTTTTCTTCGTAACTCTCATCTATATCTCCCGAATTCCTCGTCTTTCGTTATCCAAAACCGTCGCTCTGCCGATTAATTACTCAGATCTCCAGTTCTTCATCCACTTCTTCTTTGCTGGTTTGGCCGGTTTGCTCTATTTCTTCCAGTTCACGCTGTAGATTCGACACCGTATCCTCAAGCTCCAGCTGTCTCTCCAGTAAGTATTCAAATACGTCACCAAGGGGGTCAGGAATATCCGCGTGGTCTAGATCGAAATCCGGCTCCCCGGGCTCCCCTTCCGTCTTGATCTGAGCTGGAACCCCAACGGCTGTGCTGGCAGGAGGAATGGATTCCGTAACTACGGAGCCGGCCCCTACTCTTGCCCCTTGCCCCACCGTTATCGGGCCAAGCAGAATTCCCCCGGCACCTACTTCTACGTTATTTTCCAGCGTCGGGTGCCTCTTGCCAGAGCTCTTGCTGGTACCCCCTAATACCACTCCCTGGTAGAGTAAAACGTCATCCCCGATTTCGGCGGTTTCTCCAATAACAACTCCGCTTCCGTGGTCTATAAATACGCCGTTGCCTATTTTAGCTCCGGGATGGATCTCAATACCGGTGAAAAACCTGCTGATGTGTGAAATTATTCGTCCAGCAAGCTTGAAGTGATGGCGCCAGAAAAAATGAGCCACCCTATGCGACCACAGGGCGTGTAGGCCGGGATAGCAAAATATAACTTCAACAAAATTTCGTGCAGCGGGGTCTCGGTCGAATACTGCCTCTATGTCTCGGCGTAAACGATTGAACAGTGTCATGCCTACCTCGTTACCAATTAATTGAATTATTATTGAATTGATTGAGTATATGAAATAAACCCAGAAAAAAGGATAAGGAACAAGAAACTATATTCCCATCGTGAATTATGATAGTCCGTGAATAGTAATTTTTCAAGAGTAAAATTGTCTACTTTTTCCGCTATTCGGCTCTCACCGGAGTAAAGATATTAAAAAGAGGTTGGCCTACACCCGAGTAGAGTTTCCTTGCCTGGTCGGTTTTTTACCGTGTAGTTATTCACGAATTACCTGGCTTAACGGAGAGGCGGATTGAAACTAAAATTTGGTAGGATTATAATCGCCAGCAGGTGATTCAGGTGCCAGAACTTCCCGAGGTGGAAACGGTAGTTCGGGGCGTCCGTTCTCGAATTATCGGAAAGAAGATTGATAAAACAGAAGTACACGACTCCGATCTTCCCAGAAACGTGGACACCAAAACTCTTATAAGTCAACTAAAAGGAGGAAAGGTTACGGACGTCAGGCGCAAGGGTAAATACATACTCCTGGAAGTAGACGGGGATAAATTAGTGACAATTCACTTGAGGATGACGGGAAAACTCCTCATCCGTCCGGGGGACGAAAATACCGACTACCAGAGAATATCTTTTTCGTTCGAGGAGGGCGAACAACTCGTGCTGGACGACCTCAGGCGGCTCGGCACACTGGATCTTCTGGAGTCGGAGAAAGAGGAACCACTTTCGTCTCTCGGCCTCGAGCCCTTCACTGACAATTACAAGTGGAAGGAATTTAGGGAATTGTTTGACACAACTCAGTCATTAAAATTGATTTTACTGTCTCAGAAGAAAATAACCGGTCTCGGAAATATCTACGCCAACGAAGTACTTTTTCGGGCCGGTCTCAGCCCCCTGGTTTCCGGTAAGGAGATTAGCGACAATAGTAAGAGAAAGTTATTCGACCTGATTCCCGAAGTCCTCTCCGAGGCGATCGAGAACAACGGCACGACTTTTAGTAATTTTCGGGATTCATCGGGAGCTACAGGGGATTATCAAGATTTTCTCCGAGTTTATCAAAAAGACGGAGAACCTTGTCCGGTTTGTGGGACGGAGATCGTGAGGGTAGATCAATCCGGCAGAGGAACTTACTATTGTCCGAGTTGCCAGAGTAAAGACAACAACCCTTAGGGGCAAGGTTAGAATTAAAATAATATTTTATACGAGATAACAATCGGGTGATCCGTTATATGGAAGGAACTATAGTCTTAACTAATATCTTAATTAGAGCTATAGATTGGTTATTCCAGCTTGCTTCTTTGTTAATTGTGGCCAGGGTTTTCGTATCTTGGATTTTTCCGGGAAGAGAACCAAACCCGATCACTAATTTTATCTACAGGACAACCGAGCCCATTTTGGCCCCGATCAGACAGCACGTGAGGCGACTTATGGGGTATCAAATGCCGATCGACATTTCGCCCATGGTAGCAATCCTGTTGCTGCTGGCAACCCGGTACTTCCTGGTGAGCATTATTAACGCTCTAATTTAACCTCACCCGTTTTCCCTTCTTCGGGCGACCCATTTTTCCATAAGTTCCTTCATTCTTTTTTCTTCTCCCGATTCCGTCGGGAAATAATATCTCCTGTCCGTCAGGTTGTCCGGAAAGACCTGAAGGTTTGCGGTCTTCTCTTCCAAATTGTGCGCGTACTCGTAGCCCTCACCATACCCTTCTTCTTTCATCAAGTCCGTTGGTGCGTTGCGGAGTTCTTTCGGTACGGGCTGGTTCTCGGACCCCTCGACGTCTTCTTTCGCTTTGCTGTATGCCCTGTAGATGGCATTGCTTTTCGGAGCCAGCGCGAGGTAAACTACCGCCTGAGCAAGAGCGAGGTCACACTCGGGCATACCTATTAACTCTACGGCCTCTTTTGCCGCCACCGTCACCTGGAGCGCCTGGGTGTTGGCCAGCCCGACGTCTTCACTGGCCACCCGTACAAGGCGGCGAGCTATGAACACCGGGTCTTCGCCTCCCTCCAGCATTCTCGCCAACCAGTAAAGCGCGGCATCGGGCGAGCTATTTCTGATCGTCTTGTGAAGCGCGGAAATTATATTGTAGTGCTCTTCGCCGCTCTTGTCGTAATCCAGGCTCTTTCTCTGTGCCGCGTTTTCCACTACGGAATTAGTTATCTCGTTACTCTCATCCGTTAATTTGCTGCTAAGCTCCAGTAAATTAAGCGCCCTCCTGGCGTCACCGTCGGAAAAACTGGCGATCGTTTCAAGAGCTTCGTCCGTTATCTCGAATTCGCCTCCGAGCCCTCTCTCGTCGGTAAGTGCGTTTTTGACCAGCTGCACTACTTCGTCCCGGGACAGTTTTTCGAAGACGAAAACCTGACACCTGGACAGGATAGCTGAGTTCAACTCAAATGAAGGGTTCTCGGTAGTCGCCCCGATGAACTTTACGCTGCCTTCTTCCAGAAAGGGCAACAGTACGTCCTGCTGGGCCTTGTTGAATCGGTGAATTTCGTCAATAAACAGGAGGTCTCGCTGGTTGGTCCGGCGGAACTTTTCCCTGGACTCTTTGAGTGCCTCCCGGACTTCCTTAACTCCCGAGGTAGCAGCGGAAAGATGGACGAATTTGGCGTCGTCCCGGTCGGCAATTATGAAACCAACGGTAGTTTTTCCCGTTCCCGGCGGACCCCAAAATACGAGAGCTCGACTCTGACCCTCCGCAATTAGCTTTCTCAGAGGCCCGTCTTCCCCGATCAGGTTTCCCTGACCTATCACTTCGTCGATAGTTCTGGGCCTCACCCGATCAGCCAGAGGCCGCTTCGAGTTATCCTGGTTTTCGGCTTCTTCTCCTTGAGTGAATAGATTGCTCATATCTATCAAAGTTAATTATAAAACCTAGTCAAGGCTAGGAACAGCCCAGCGGTCTGGCCCTGTTAACCTGGGTGGTGAAATGCAAGTCTCTGCGTTTTTACAGGGAGCGGTTTGCTACCCCGGTGAAACGAAAGCCTTGAAAGGGAAACCGTGATTTAATACTATTCCCTTGCTCGACCAACTGTAGGTCCCTAGCTCAACCGGCAGAGCACTCGGCTCTTAACCGAGGGGTTTCGGGTTCAAGTCCCGAGGGACCTACCAGCTTTCTTTCGCCTAAAACTTTCAATCATCTCTATCCAAAGTCCATACGAGTTGCGAGTCCAATTATTTCCAATTTTGCTTTTTCGGATTTTGGCCTTGGGTAGTATCGTACCTGAATTTTTTCCAGTTAAAGAAAGAGCGATCAATTCCCGAACCTGGGTTCGTCCAGATCACCGTCGTCGCTGTACCCTCTTGATTCCCAGAACCCTTGGTAGTCTTCGTTGGCCGAAAGTTCTATCTTCGTAATCCATCGGGCCCACTTGTAACCCCACTTCTGCTCGGCAACCAGCTGGAACGGAAAACCCTGTTCCGGCGGAAGCTGTAAGCCATTTAAGCGGTCCGCGATCATTATATTGTTGTCCATGATGTACTCTACTGACAGAGAAGACGTGTAGCCGTCGGCGGCGTGGAAAATTACCGTATTGACTTCCGGATCTATATCCAGTTCCGAG